>NZ_WKZJ01000011.1:0-89509 GCF_009679715.1 Faecalibacterium sp. BIOML-A1 | reverse complement strand
AGACCATCACGTTTGAGGAAGCGGCCCAAGCCGCAT
This sequence comes from Faecalibacterium sp. BIOML-A1, assembly GCF_009679715.1. NCBI lineage: Bacteria > Bacillati > Bacillota > Clostridia > Eubacteriales > Oscillospiraceae > Faecalibacterium > Faecalibacterium sp. BIOML-A1. The sequence continues at coordinate 89,473 of NZ_WKZJ01000011.1, read as the reverse complement.
CAAAGGAAAATGGTTCGGATTTGGATTGCTTTACTGCACCATGACGAATGTTCTTACAGCATTTAGCTGTCAAAGAACATTCGTCATTTTTTATTTGCTAAATAGCGACATCACAGGGGGCGTAGTTCACAACTACGCCTTTTCTTGTATTCACCGACACATCGGGTGTCGGTAAAGGAAGTGCGCTTGGAATCTCGATGGTGCCCACGCAGTTGTAGTGAATGCGGAGCCGCTGCTCCCATACACCGTTGACCTTTTCTGCATACAGATTGCCTTGCAATGTTCCATTGGCTGTGCCGGTCAGCTCCACCGCATAGGCAAGAATCCTGTCATGGGTCTGTTCGCCGCAGAATTTCCATGTGTTGTAGGCTTGCGTGTCTTTGAGCAGCACGTCCCGTTCCCGGAAGCAGAATGTTCCAGAAGGCCGGGACAACCACAACAGCAGCTTATCTTCCGGCTGGTCGCTGCGGGCGGCCTCCCGCAGCATCTTGATGTCATAGGCAAAATCGCTCTGATAGTATGCGGTGTTCTGGTGCATAATGGCTTCCAGCGCAGCGATCACATCCATATTTTCAAATTTTTGCACGGCTTATACCTCCAATTCCTTTGTCTTTTCCCGTGGCGGCGTTTGCTTGCTCTGCTCCTTTTTTGCGGCATCCAGCTGTGCCCGGATGGATTGCTTTTTCGGCTTGGCCGTGTGGGACTTCTTGGCTTTTGGTGCCTTTTCTTCGGCCTTGACTGCGGCGGCAAGGTCCGTCAGAGAAATTTGTTCTCCGGCCTTTGCTTTTGCCTCCAATTCGCCCAGAGAGGGCGCATTGTTCAGCACGCCGTCAATCATGTTTTCGTTCTGTTCGGTGGAAAGCTCTGCGGTGCGCAGCGGATTTTCCCGAAAGAACTCCGGCACCTGCTGGAAGCCCACACTGTCGCAGTAGTGGGCGGTATCTTGGCCGTTCTGGTGCAGCACCACCACATCCGAAACAGACAGCGAGTGTCCCTTGAAATCTGCCGGATAGTCCACATTGAATGTGCGGTAGATGTCCTCCAACGTAGTGCCAGCAGTCAGCGGCGCGGCGTATACTTCCGTATAGTTGGCCTTGTCCACGGTCAAACCGGCAGCCTGCAGGCGGTCGTAGGGCTCAAAACGGTAATCGCGGGTGGAATCCTCATTGCGCAGCTGGTAGATGGAAAAGCTGTCCTGCTGCGGTGCTTCAAAGCCTGCCGCTGCGTATTCCTCTACTGTCATTCCAGCAGCGGCCGCTTCCTGCGCGATCTCTGCCTGCACCTGTGCCTTGTAATCCTGTAAGCTCTGGTCAAAGTCAGCCAGCTTGGGCGGTTCCGGCAAGTTATACTGGCCTTGGTTAAGCAGCGGGCGGCAGTCCTGCACATAGGCCACAACAGTGTTGTAATAGGCAGCCTGTTCCGGCGAAATGTTCTGTTCCTCCCGCAAAGCGGCGGTAGCCGTCTGCTCCATAGCGGAAAGGTTGCAATGCTGTTTGAGGTACGGGATAAACTCGGTCAGCACCATTTCCCGCTCTGCCTTGTCTTGTTCCCACGCTTCCGGGCCTTTGTTGTGCAGCACAAAATTTTTCCAGTTCTCGTCCTTGGCGTAGTATTCGTGGTAGTTCTGGATATGCTGAACCAAAGAACCCTCTCCATCACCAAAATCCTGCCGTCCCTCGTAGTTGTCGGGCTGGCCGTTCAGGGTAAAATCAATACGGAATGCGGTCTTGTCGTACCAGCCGCCCGTGTAGCAGTCCTTTTCCCGGTCCGTGTGCTGGGCGGTGTCCAGTTCTTCAAAGACGCGGTTTGCCACGGACAGCGGCATGATTTCGCCGTCCTGCAACTTGTCACTTTCACTCCAAAGAATTGTGACCGTAGGTTCTGCGGCGGGGTCTGGAATTTTAACGGGTGCGGGAATTTCGTTGGCCTTTTCCGCCGCCTCTTGGAATGCCGCCAGCTTATCACCCAGAATAACTTCCGACACTGCGGCCGTCTGCCCCAGCAGATTAAGTGCTTCCTGCCCGGAATCCGCCAAGGTCAGACCGGGCGCGTCCAGCTGCCCGCCATCCAGAGCCTTGTTGTCCGGGCCATACAGGGTGTAGTCATAGCCGGAATCACAGGTCTGGATGAACAGGATGCTGCCGTTGTCCAATGCAAATGCGGCCTCCTGCGCAGCGGAAAGGTCTGCTTCCCGCTGCTGGCGCAGTTCTGCCAGATGTTCGTCCAGCGCAGAGATCAGTTCATGGGCTGCGCTGCGGATAATTTCCAGAGAGGCTTTCAGTTCGGCCAGTTCCCGGCCGGAACTCCACCCGGCCACATAGCCAAAGGAATACTCGGACGTGTCCAGCCCATAGTGCTGGCAGACGGCATAGGCCACACTTTCGGCCTGCACCTCGCGGGTGCGGCTGTCCGGGCGGTTGGCCTGTTCCGAGTCGTCTGGGTCGATGGCGTGCAGCTTAGCATGGGCAATCTCATGGATGGCCGTCTTGATGGTTTGCAGCTGGCTCATGCCCTCTTGAATGGCAATGCGGTTGTCGAGCAGATGAAAGTAGCCGTGCGCCCCGCCCTCGATGTCCTCAAACCCGATGGGCACCGAGGAAGCCTGCTCCAACGCCTTGAAAAAATCTTGATAGTCCTGCACGCTGCCGGACAGTTCATTCACTGCGATAGATGGCAGCGGTTCGCCCTCGGTCTGGCTGACATCGAACACAGACACCACCTTAAAGGCCGGAATCTGCACCGTCTTTTCTTCCGTCAGCGGCTTGCCGTCCTTGTCCAGAATCGGCTTACCCTGTTCGTCCCGCTTTTCCGTTTTCTGCTTGACCTTGTACGGCGCAGGGGCCAGAATTTTGATGCCTTTTTCGCCTTTCTTTACGGTGCGGTGGAACGTGTCTTTCCACTTGTTGAAGCCCGCCACCAGCTGTCCGCCCTGCATGGCAATCAGCAAGGTATTGTTGAAGCTGTAATTATGAAATTTTGCCATCGTGGTGAGGTAGGCTTTGTAGCGGTCGCTGTCGAACAACTGCTGAATGCCTGTTTCCAGCCGGTCCGTGATTTCTTTCATCCGTTCTGCGCTGTCCTTGCCGTTCAGGATAATGGGAATAACTTTCTGCTCCATGATGTAAACTCCTTTGTTTTGCTATCCTACGGATAGAGAGAGCCGGTTATGGCAAAATGAATGCTTCACCTTACCATAACCGGCCCTCGTATTTTTGCCTTACTCTTTGCGCTCTACCCGGTAATTGACGTACTTGTCTCCCGTATCTGCCAGAAGCACCGTTGCATCATAGGTTTTGCCTGTTTTCTCGGAGTAGAGGCCCTTGACCTTTGCCTTACCGTTTTTGAGCAGAGCAGCGGCAATCTTCGGTGTGAACGCCTTTTTGCGCTGCTCAAAGAAGCGGTCATTCTTCCACATCACGAACTGACAGCTACGATTCCCGCAGTAGAAGTTTTTCTTGCCCTCATAGACGTTTTCACTGCACCGGGGACACTTGCCGATAATAACCCGTTCCGACTGGAACAGGTTTTGCTTATCTGCACTGATACAAGAATAGGTCTTGACCAGCTGGCGCACCTGCGCTTCAATTTCGGCCATGAACTCGTCCGCGTCTGCATTGCCCTTGGCAATCTCGGTCAGGCGATTTTCCCATTCGGCGGTCAGGACGGGAGAGGTCAGGCTTTCCGGCAGAACCACCGCCAGATTGATGCCGTCCTTGGTGGGGACAAGCTGTTTGCCCTTGCGCTGCACAAAGCCCATTTGCACCAGCTTTTCCAGAATCGCCGCACGGGTGGCCGGAGTACCCAGCCCCTTGCGTTCCGCTTCCTCCGGCATATCCTCGGCCCCGGCCCGCTCCATTGCTGACAGGAGCGTATCTTCGGTGTAGGCTTTCGGCGGGGATGTGAAGTGTTCCGATACGGTAGAAGTTACGCGGAAACTCTGCCCCTCGGCCAGTTCCGGCAGGGTGTTCAGGGCTTCCGTTTCTTCTTCGCCGTCTGCTTTCATGGTGGAGCGGAACCGTTGGTCGATCTCTTTCCATCCGGGGACAAGCACCGTTTTTCCCTTGGCGGTGAACTCGTTCCCTGCACAGGAGAACACGGCGGTCACTGTTTCGTACTTGTGGGGTGCGGCCACCGCACAGAGCAGTTTGGAGCAGACAAGGTTCATCAGCTTGCACTCACTTTCCGCAAGGCCGGTGAAGCCCTGTTTTACAAATTCGGCCGTGGGAAGGATGGCGTGGTGGTCCGATACCTTTTTGCTGTTCAGAATCCGGCCCACTTCCGGGGTCAAGTCAAGCTCTTGGGCAAAGGGCAGCAGCTCCAGCAGGTCAGACACAAGATGTTGTGCTGTCTGGCCCATGTCCTCGGTCAGATATTGGCTGTCCGTGCGGGGATAGGTCAGCAGTCTCTTCTCGTAAAGTTGCTGGGCATAATCAAGGGTCTGCTTTGCCGTAAATCCGAACAGGCGGTTTGCCTCCCGCTGCAAGGTGGTCAGGTCATAGAGTTTGGGTGGCTGTTCCGTCTTTTTCTCTCGTTTGACAGAAGCACAGACGGCAGTTGCACCGGTGCATTTTTCTTTGAGAGATTTTGCGGTTTCTGCATCCGAAATGCGCGCACTGTCCGCTTTCAGGCTGCTGGACTGGATGCCGACCGTGTAATACTTTTCTTTCTGGAAGCGCAGGATTTTTGCATCCCGGTCCACCAGCATTTTCAGTGTCGGGGTCTGCACCCGGCCTACCGTCAGGGTTTTGTGATACAGCACCGAAAACAGCCGTGTTGCATTGATGCCCACTAGCCAATCCGCCTTTGCACGGCAGAGGGCCGATTGATACAGAGCATCATAATCCGAATCCGGGCGCAGGTTTGCAAAGCCCTCCCGGATGGCGGCATCCTCCATGCTGGAAATCCAGAGCCGCTTTACGGGTTTCGTGCAGTCGGCCATTTGGTAGACGAAACGGAAAATCAGTTCTCCCTCCCGGCCTGCATCGGTCGCGGCGGTCACACTGTCCACATCGGGGCGGTTGAGCAGGGCACGCAGAACTTCAAACTGCTGTTTCTTCTCGTCCGGCACGATGAACTGCCACGGCTGGGGCAGGATGGGCAAATCCTCATACCGCCACTTACAGTATTTTTCATCGTACTGGCCCGCCTCGGCAAAGGACACCAGATGCCCGATGCACCAGCTGACCAGATACCCGCCACCCTGCCAGTAGCCGGTTTGTTTTTCGCTTGCCCCGATCACGGCGGCGATGCTACGGGCCACACTGGGCTTTTCGGCGATCACCAGCTGAAAACTCATGTTTCATCCTCCTGTCCGTCCTCTGAATGAATTTCGATTTCAGCCGGTTCCTCGTCTGCATCCTCGTCCTCGCCAAAATCGTATTCGTCCAGATCATCGTGCCCGGTGGTATCGGCCTTGGGCTTGCGGAACTTGAAATAATAGAGTGCTGCGCCGCCGCCAGCCAGAGCCAGCACCAGCAGGATTATCAGACTGCCCATGCTGGACTTGGGTTTTTCCTCCGGCGTTTCGATGTCGTTTTTCGCCGCTTCCGGGGCCGTGCAGTTCCGCAGGCTCTTTTCACACAAGGGGCAGTTTTCATTGACGTTCCCGGCCTCACATTTCACGGTGCAGGTGCAGATTTCGGCTTCCTGCGGTTCTTCATCCAGAAGGGCCAGCAAGTCGGCATCGTCCACTTGGTTCAGAAAGTGGACAGAAGTTTCCTTGTCCTCGTTGGCGCGGTCAATCAGGATGTAAAAATAATTCCCGGCTTTGGTGGTCACGGTGATAAGCTGCTTGTCGCCGTAAAAATCATCCACCAGTGTTGCGTTGCCTTTGGGCGTGATGGACACGCCCTCCGGCTCCATGCCGCCCGTAGTGGGTTTTTCTTCGATAATTTCCGGCAGAGGTTCCGGGGCAGGGTCAGAGCCGCTTGCAAAAGCGGGCATGGAAAAGGAGCAGAGGCAGAGCAGGATGGCCAGCAATCCGGCAGCAAAACGGTAGTTACAATCAGGTTTCATCGGCGGCATCCTCCTGTTTGTGGTACGGTGTGGCGGTGGGTGCAGCATTCAGCGCACCACTGCGCAGGAAGGCCGCGAACTCGTCCGGCTTCATGTTCATGCTGCGCACCAGCTGAATGATCTGCAAGTTTTCCTGTTCAGTCTTTGCAGCTTCCAGTTCTTTCAACTGCTGCTGGTATTCAGAGATTTTTTCTTTGAGCCGTTCAATATCGCGCTCAATGCGGGAAAGTCTTTTTGCCATACAAAATCCTTTCTGGCGTCACGGTAAACGCCCATAGCTGTAAAAATGTTCCTGCCAATATTTTGAGTTGAGGTTTGTGTAAGAGATAGGGTCGCCGCAGTGCAGCATGATGGAATTGCCCACATAGATTCCGCAATGGCTCACGCCGGGGGTATCGTAGGTGCCCTTGAAAAACACAAGGTCGCCCGGTTTGACTTGCACCGCCGAAACAGGAGTGCAGAGGTTGTAAAGGCCCTGCGCGGTCTGACGGCCCACGTTCCAGCCGGAGTGATTCAGAACCCACGAAATGTAGCCGCTGCAATCAAAGCTGGTGCTGGGCGAACTGCCGCCCCACACATACGGGTAGCCAATGTACTTGGTTGCTTCCTCCATCATGGCAGCGAACTTATCATCTTTGAGAGCTTCCGGGGGAACATCGTAGTAGGTGGGCTGCTTGATGGTGGACGCATTGGGGTACTGTGCCTGCCCGAACAAATCCGGCCGGTTGCCCAGCGTGCGCATATAGAGCGAATAGGCACTAAGCTGTTCTTCGGTCAGTACTTCCACGGGCAGGTGGGATAAATCCTTGTTCTTCAGCTTGACCGTGCAGATGTAGTATTCATACGGCTCTTGATAGGTGATAACCTGCGGCACACCATACGGGCCAATAATGACCATCATTTTTGTGCGGTAACGTATCTGCATGGTCACGGTCTCGGTCAGGATGTACTGCTTTTCAAAGAGCATTTCAAGTTCGCCCTGAACCTCGGCCAATGTAAAAACGCCATCATGGAGCGCGGACAAAATCGAAATCAGCACATAGGGGTCATGCTCGATTTCGTCCAGATAAAAATGGTATTCATCGTAGTTGTGGGTGGCCTCGTAGGTGTCGAGATACCGTTGCAGTTTTTGTTCCAGCTTGGCGTAGGCTTTCTCTGCACCCAGCATATCCTTGTCCTTGGAAAAGTAAGAGGATGCCGTCACGCCGGTTCCTGCTGTGCCCGCCATCACGGTGCAGGACTGCAAACCCGTTATCAAGAGCAGAGCCAGCAGACCGAACACCGCCACGATCAGAATGGTTTTCCAGTTCCGGGCCGCAAATTCGGCTACCCGTTCGCCGCCCTCGGCCGCCAGCTTCGTTACCCGGAAACCGTTCTCTGCGGTGGCGGCTGCACCCTGCGCGGCGGCTTGTCCGGCCTGCCGTGCAGCTTTGGCATACTGCTGTTTGATACGCCGTTTCTGCCACATCCGGGAAATGGGGTTGCTGGCCGCCTGTGCGATTTGCGGATTGTCCCGCAAGGATTTCTGGTAAAAGTATTCTGCATTGGCAGACATGAGCTGACGCTCTGCCTTTTCCACGGCCTTGTAGGGTTTCATCTTGTGGTGCCGGATGCCGCTGCGGATGACCTTGGCGGTCTGATGCTCCACCAGTTCTTCACCCTTGTGGCCGCCCTCCACGCCCACATTTTCGTGTTCGACCTCGTGGATTTTTCCGTGAGCGAACAGCAACGCTTCCGATAGCGGGCGGCTGGCCGGGTTTGGTTTCAGGCTGGGCGGGCCTTTGTCCTGCTGCTCAAACCGCAGGGTGGATTTTGCCTTGCCGCTGGCTGCATCGTAAACTTTTTCCTTGACCGGGACACGCTTCTTCGGCAGAGCGGCGCGGGCCGCATCCAGCTTGTCGGCCTTTGCTTCCGCCTTGTGGATGTACGGCTGCAACTCCGGGTCTGCCCGTTCGTCCTCGGTCAATTCCAAACGGGCAGCGGAACGGTGCAGACCATCTTCACTTTTGGCGGTGGCCGCTGTTTCTGCTGCCTTTTTCGCTTTCTTTTTATTTTTATGCCCGTCCTTGATGTCCTCGGCCCGTTCCAGAATTTTTTCGGCCTTGCCCTCGGCATCCGTGGAATAATCCTGTTCCGCTTCCCGGCAGGAAACATTCTCCACAGTGCCGTCAGCCTGATTTTCTACCACCAGACCGTCACGGGTCATGGTCTGGGTGACTTTGGCTTTTGCCTGCAATTCTTTCAAGGTTCTTCACCTCCCATCGGACAGCGGCCCGTTTCAATGTCCGCAATGTATTTGAGAATCGGGAACACCTGCGGCGGCGAAACTGCATTGCCCAGTGTTTTCATCCGCTTGCTGCGGTTCGGCACCTCTTCGGTCAGGCGCGGGATGTCGGCGGGTTCTTCGGCCCAAAGGGAATGTCCGTCCATTTGCGCGGGAAACCCATCAGCCACTCTACCCAGTCCGGGTTGAGGTAGGGCTTTTCCAGCGTGGTGGGGGTCATCCGGTAGACCACATGGGAAAGCCGCGCCGTCCATGCTTTGCCATCCTTGTTCATCTTGCGATAGCTGCCGTTCGCAGAGATTTGGATGTCCAACCCCTTGCCCACATCCCCGGTGTCGCTGGCAAGGGGTGTGGGAAGCAGCGGAGCCGATGATGAATACCCGTTTCCGTTCGTGCCACGCGCCAACGGCAGCAGCAGGTAATACGAAAACCCGAACATCGTAACCTGCCTGCTCCAAGTCAATGAGCGTTTTGTCGAGCCCCATACGGAGGAAGCCAGCAACATTTTCTCCAAGCACCCAACGGGGCTGCAATTCCCGGATGACCCGCAGCATTTCGGGCCACAGGTAGCGTTCATCGTGGAAGCCGCGCTGCCGCCCTGCGGTGGAGAACGGCTGGCACGGGAAGCCACCTGAAATGAGGGTGACGGTGCGAAGTCCTGTTTTTTCAAAGAAAGCCTCCTTTGTTACAGTGGTGATGTCCTGAAAACGGGGCACTTCCGGCCAGTGGCTTGCCAGCACAGCGGCGGGAAATGCCGCCCACTCGCATTGACAGACAGAGGTAAACCCCGCTGCTTCCGCGGCAAGGTCGATGCCGCCGATGCCGGAAAACAAGCTGAAATGTGTTAAGCTCATAGCTCCACCACCTCGCTGAGCCGGGTGGTCATGATCTTATAGAGCTGTGTGTTTTTCGGGATGGGGTTGGAAAACGGAAGCACCACGTTTTCAAAAATCAGCAGTCCTTCGCCCGGTTCCGAATTGTCGATGTACTTCTGCTGGTCTGCGGAGAGGTTCAGCCGTTCCGAAAGGATTTTGCGGTCGCCGGATGCCTGATTCAGCAGCGTGATGAAGTCGCTGTTTTCCAGAATGTTCTCAATCTCCGGGGAAGAAAGAAGGTCCTTCACATTTTGGGTGGCACCTGTGGGCACGCCGCCCCATTTGCGGAAGCGCTTCCAAATCTCGGCACTGTACGCGGCGGTCTGTTCCTCTTTCAGCAAAAGGTGGAACTCGTCTGCAAAATACCATGTGGCCCGGCCTTGGCTGCGGTTCTGGGTGACGCGGCCCCATATCTGGTCTTGGATAATGAGCATCCCCAATTTTTTTAACTGTTTTCCTAACTCTTTGATGTCAAAGGCCACAAGCCGGTTGTGGATGTCCACATTCGTTTTGTGGTTAAACACGTTCAGCGAGCCGGACACATACAGGTCCAATGCCTGCGCTACCCGGTCCGCTTCCGGCAAGTGTTGGTCGAGCAGGGCTTGGTGCAAATCGGAGAGGATGGGCATATTCTCCGGGCAGGGGCTCGCCAGATAGGGGCGGTAGATGGCTTTCACGGCACGGTCTATCACGGTGCGCTCAATCGCTTCCAGACCTGTTTTACCGCCCATGACCAGCTCACAGAACGACAGCACAAAATCCGATTTCAGGGCAAGCGGACTATCATCCTCGGAGTAGTTGAGGTTGATGTCCAGAGGATTCACATAGTCCTTGCTGGTGGGCGAAAGTTTGATGACCTGCCCATGCAGCCGCTTGACCAGCGGATAATACTCGGCTTCTGGGTCTGAAATAAAAATATCGTCAGCAGTCGTTAAAAACACACTGACGATTTCAGACTTGCAGCTCATGGATTTGCCGCTGCCGGGCGTACCCAGCTTTAGGCCGTTGGGACACCGGGCCTGCTTGCGGTCCAGCATGATCATGTTGTGGGATTTTGCGTTGATGCCGTAGTACATGGCCGCGCCGCTCTGGAAAAGCTCCTGCGTCACAAAGGGCACGAACACCGCCACGTTGGAGGTGGTAAGGCTGCGCTGAATCTTTATCTGGTTGATGCCCAGCGGCAGGCTGGACACAAGGCCCTGTTCCTGCTGGTAGTCCAGCCGGACAAGAGAGCAGTTGTACTTCTGGGCCACACCTGCGGCTTGGAACACATCGTTGCCCAGCTTTTGCTTGGTGTCGGCCACATTCAGCACTAAAAAAGTCAGCATGAAAAGCCGTTCGTTCCGGGTCTGCAATTTGTTCAGCAGCTTTTTGGCATCCTCGCCGTAGGTGGCAAGGTCGCTGGGGAGGATATCCATGTCGTACCCGGAACGGACAGCCTTTTTCTGTTCCTGAATCTTCATAGCATCAAGGTCTGTGATTTTCCGTTTGATGGTTTTGATGGCCTCGGTCTGGTCAATGGCCTGCACATGGAGATTGACGAGAATGCCGCTTTCCGTTTTGAGGAAGTCGGCCAGCATTTCGTCCGAAAGTTCCGGCGCAAGGATTTGTAAAAAACTCACCGCTCCATACTTGCCGCCCAACCCAAAGGTCTTGGCCGTGCCGAAGCAGAGGGAGGATGGAGCCACAAAATCCTTGGTGGACAGGCCGGAGGGTGCCAGCCAGTCCCAGTCAAAACGGAACGGTTCTCCGTCCGGGTGGAAGATGCCGTGCAGAACTTCCAAACGCTCCTGCCCGTCCATGACGTGTGCCACACAGCCCATAGTCTTGAAATAGCCCAGCAGGTCAAGGCCAATGCGGGTCAGCCGTGCCCGTGCTGTTTTCAGGCTGTCGGCCTCAATGGTAAACGTCAGGTACTTGGTTTTCACAATGCCGTTGTTTCCGCTGGCAAGCTGCTTTTGCAGGATGGCGGTGTACTCGGCGCGGATGTCGTCAAAATCGTCTCCCCGCGGTGTGATCTCAAAACTTTTTGCGTACTGCACCGGGTCAACCTTGCGATTCAAAAACGAAAGCTGCACATGGATGGAGGCATCCACATAGTTGTAGAGGTCGCACAGGTGTTCAAAGATGGCAGTTCTTGTTTCCGGCTGGGCCAGCTGATAACTGATGTCCTCAAAGGCAATGCACTTGGAGAATGTGCATCGTTCAATGCGGCACACACCGTCCGGGTAGATGGCCTCATACGGGATGGTAGCCTGTGCCGTGCGGGGCTTGCCGTCGCCCTTGTACTTGCGGATAACGGCATCAATTTCTTTTTTCTGGGCGCGGGTGAGTTTTTTGGGCTTTTCGGTTTCGCGGGGTATCGTTTTTCTGGACAATGGCCTTTACCTCCTGTTCCATTTGGTATTGCCGCACAAGGGCGGCGTAAGCATTGTTGGTCTGATACGGCCTTTCCTTGGGGCGCAGGAAACAGCACTGAATCATTTGCTGAATCACCACTTCAAGGGGCTGGCCGTGCCGCTCGAACAGAGCGAACAGCAGTCCCGGCAGCATGGCAAAAATCATCAGCAGGGCCGCTGCACTGTTGGAAAGATAGTTCCGGGCCAAAAAATAAAGCGGCCCGCCCGTGAGGAGCGCACCGCCGAAGCAGACCAGCTGCCGCTTGGTCAGCCCGAATAAGACTTTGGATTTTACATGGGTCAAATCTTTGGGAACGGTCACATACGCCATTCAAACGCTCCTTTCTCAATGGGTACCAAACACGGATTTGCTGATGCTCCCAGTCTTGAATAGACAGAAGCAGAGCAGCACGGTGTAGCCCATGCAGCCCCAGATAGCCCCGGCAATGTCCGCCGCGCCCGAAATGTTGCGTATCAGCACCGCGTAGATGCCCACGACAATCATAATCAGGAACGCTTGGAAACCCAGTGCCAGCAAAGACTTCAAGTAGTTCTGCCCGGTGCTGCGCCACTCGCTGCTGCCCATGGTGGCAAGCGGGATAGGCCCCAGTGCGGTCACAACGTAAATCTCAATCATGCGGCCGTAGGTCACAAGGAAAATACAGATGGACAGGATGTTCATGGTCAGGCCCACCACAAGGGTCTGGAACCACAGGCTGAGCAGACTGCCAATGGTCATGCTTTCCAGCTGAAATTCCAGTCCGGGTATCAGGCGGTCAAAGTGGATGGATGTTTCACCGATGATAACGCCGGAACTTTGGTTGACAACGCTCTGGGTGGCATCGAACACACCCATAACGATATTCCATGTGTTGCTGACAATGAGGATGGCAAAAGCAGACTTGAAAATCCAGCGGAAGAACATGGAGGTGTCAAAGTCGTGCATATTGTTCTTTTCGGTAATCATCTGGATAAGCTCATGGCACATCACAAGGGCAAGGATAGCCGCTGCAATGGGCAGCACCACCGTTTCGGAAAGACTACGCAGCATATTGAAAATGCCGCTGTTCCACGCCTGCGGGGTAGAGCCGACATCCGAAGCGATTTCGCCCACCTTGGCGTTCACGTTATCGAACAGGCCGGAGAGGTTGCCCGTGATGCCATCTATCAAAATGCCTTTTATCCATTTCTCGATGATCTCACTAATCAAGCAAAGATACCTCCTTTCCCGCGCCCTCCCATGTGAGAGGGAGAGCGCGGAGTAGGATTTTAAGTGTTCGTTGTTCGGAAAATTGTGGGCAGCGATGCAGGACTTAGCCCAGCAGCCCGGACAGCAGCGGGACAAGGGTCACGCCGATCAGGGCAACGCCGCCGCCCGCGACCAGCTGCTTCACGCCCTGGCTCTTTATTGATGTGTGATAAAGAAGCAATAGAAGTGTAAAAAATTTTGCCGTTCCTATCCGGCACTTGCGCATTGTGTCGGATAGGTCGGGCGGTTATTCGGGCAAGTCCACCTTGCCAACAAAAGAATAATAAATCTCAATGTCCTGTCTGCGGGTCTTGTTCTCGTCATAGCTGCACTCATGCACAACAATTTTCTCTACAAACTCCCGCAGCAGAGTAGGGGTAAGTTCTTCAAAGCTGGTATGCCGCCGGACAACATTCATAAACTTTTCTGCGTTCACGGTGGCTTCCTGTGCTTTGGAAAGCTCCGCTTGGATAGCGGCGGCTCTTTCTTTCAGTTCCCGTTGCTCTGCTTCATAGTCTGCCGACAGCTCTGTGAAACGCTCGTCTGATATGCGCCCGGTCACGCTGTCCTCATACAGCCGCTTGAAGATAGCGGATAACTCGGCTATGCGTTTCTCGGCGGCTTCCAGTTCCTTTTTCTTGGCGGCGTTCCTGCGCTTGCCCCCGTCCTCGTTCTGCTCAATCAAGAGCTTCATAAACCGGGCTTCATGCTTTGCCGCATAGCTTGTCACTTTCCGCAGATTGGAGAGTACACCAGCGGTCAAGAGGTCGGTGCGGATAAAGTGCGCCGTACAGTCATGGGTGCGTTTCTTGTAGTTGCCGCAGATATAACAGTCCTGCTTGCGCTTGTCTGTCTGGTATCGCTGCTGATACATGACGCTGCCGCAGTCCGCACAGAACAGTATGCCGGAGAACAAGCCCACTTCATCATAGCGGTTGGGGCGTTTGCGCTGCTTGCGAAGCTCCTGCACCCGTTCCCATGTTTGCGTGTCTATGATAGGCTCGTGGTGGTTCTCGAAAATCACTTGCTTTTCCGGGGAATTTTCTACACTGTGCTTGACTTTGTAAGAAAGTTTTTCTGTCTTGAAGTTTACCAGACAGCCCGTGTATTCCCGGTTTTCAAGGATATGCACAACGGTATTGGTCGCCCACTTGCACTCATAGCCGGGGTGGTAGCGGCGGGTGCTGCCCGTCCTGCGGTATTCCAGCGTTCCCGGCGTGGGGATTTGCTGCTCTGTGAGCATACGGGCTATCTTGGTCGGACCATTCCCGGCAAGGCAGAAATTGTATATCTGCTTGACTACGGGTGCAGCTTCCTCGTCAATGATGAAATTTTCGTCCTCGTCCATGAGGTAGCCATACACAGGCTTGCTTGTGATAGGCTTGCCACTCATGCCTTTTGAGCGTTTCACTGCTTTGATTTTCTTGCTCGTATCTCTCACCAGCCATTCGTTAAAGATATTCCGCAGCGGGGCAAAATCATTGTCGCCCTGTGCGCTGTCCACTCCGTCATTGATAGCGATGAAGCGGACACCTTTCTGTGGGAAAATCATTTCCGTGTACATTCCCACTTGCAGGTAGTTTCGCCCTAACCTCGACATATCCTTTACGATAACTGTCCCGACTTTTCCGGCTTCAATGTCCGCAAGCATGGCTTGAAAACCGGGTCTTTGAAAGTTCGCACCAGAATAACCGTCGTCCGTGTACCAGCGCAGATTGGAAAAGCCGTTCTGCTTTGCATAGGTTTCAAGGATACGCTTCTGATTGGAAATGGAATTGCTCTCGCCTTGTAGCTCGTCCTCATGGGAAAGTCTTGGGTAAAGGGCGGTAATTGGTTGTTGGTTGGTCTGTCTTAACATAAAATCCTCCGTTTCCGACAGCCAGCCCCACTATTCCGTACCTTGATTGTACCACATGGGGCGGCTGTCTGTATAGCGGCAAAAGCGTCAAATCTGCTTCTTTATGGTCGGTCAAATCGCCGTTTTTTGTGTAGCAGCTTCCGCTTCCAGCACTTTCATCATCTTGTCGGCTGCGGTGTCGGTTGCGCCCTGCTTGAAGAAGCCGGAAACGGTAAGGACGGAGTTGCCCATGCGGATTTCCGTTACACAGTCCGGGCGGCGGTCTGTTTTGGTGGTGCTTGTCTGTTTGATTTCTGTCATAGGCTCTCCTTTCGCTGCTTCATCAGTTGCTTTAAGCGTTCCAGCTTTTCCTGTGCGGTTTCCTTTCGGAAGTTGCTGCCCGTGAAGCGGACGGGGGCGCACATGGAAGTCAGCCTGTCATAGATACGGGCGTGGGGCGTGTCCTGCGGGTGCTGCAATTCCTCCAGCGTGAGGTTGGTCGTGGCGATCAGCGGCTTGCCGCTTCGGTAACGGCTGTCAATCACGCTGTAAACCTGTTCCAGCCCGTATTCTGTCCCTCGCTCCATACCGAAATCATCAAGTATCAGCAGGGGGTAGCTGCAAAGGCGGGAAATATACTCATTCCTGCCCTCAAAGCTGGCGGCAAGGTCATTGAGTATTGTTGCAAAGTTTGTCATGCAGACGGCAACCTCTTTTTCCATAAGGGCGTTGGCGATACAGGCGGCAAGGTAGCTTTTTCCTGTCCCCACGCCGCCCCAGAACAGGTAGCCGATATTTTCAGCCTGCATGGTTTCCCAGCTCTCCACATAAAAACGGGCGGTTGCGGTCTGCGGGTTTCTGCCGTTGTCATGCTCAAATGTCCAGTTCCGCATAGCAGGGTCGGTAAAGCCCCGGCGTTTCAAGTTCTCCACTGTTTCAAGGTGCTTCTGTCGGCTTTCAGCGGCTTCCCGTTTTTCACGGGCTGCCCGCTGGCAGTCGCACTCTGACGGGTGTCGGTCATGCTCTAACCATTGGGCGGTTTCTTTTGAAAAATAGGCTTCTTTGGGCGTATGGCACTTGCCGCAGTATAAAAGCCCGTCCTCGCCTGTGTAGTCCTCCGCTTCGGCGGTAGTGGCTGTAATGTCCGTAATCATAGCTTCAATCCCGTTTCTCATAAGCTCTCGCCCTCCTTGCATGAATAATCGGGTATGCCCTGTTTCGGGGCAGCCTTGCCTTTGGCAGCGTCCTCCTGCGCCCACTTGTAAATGGTGGCTGCATGGCTGTGGTACTGCTTCCCGGTGGAAGCGATATGGCAGGAAAGCCGGTCAATATAATACTCCCACTTGTCGGGCAGCTCTGTTTTCAGCCCGGAAAGCTCTGTATCGGTCAGTATCACATTGTTGTATCTGCCATAAGCGGCGGGGGTGGGGTGTCCCGTTTCTCCCTCTCTCTCTTTTTCTATCTCTATCTCTTTCTCTAACTCTATCTCTATCTCTGGTGGACGAATGTCGGACAAATGTCCGCCTTTTGTCCAGGGCGGTAAAAGTGCTTTGTTTTCCAGCCTTGCAGCCCGTTTTCGCTCGGCTTCGGTAGAGGACTGTCCTATCATCAGCTCAATGTCGGTCATATAGAAAGCCCCGCTGTCAAGCTGCTCCACAAGCCCCAACTGCCGGAAAATCTCTAAAGCCCTCTCAACCGTCCCTATCTGGTGGCGGGTCAGTGTCGCTATCATCTGCGCTGTGTAGGGGATATGCTCGTCAAGCTGCAACTTCCCGCCGTTTTTCAGCGATTTTAAGTACAGCTTCAAGAGGATATTGGAATATAAAATTCCGTCTTTCATATCTTCCAGCAGCACAATGGAGTCGCTGTCAAAAAAGTTCTCTTTCAGCTTGAGGTAGTAATACTTGCGGTTATCTGCCATTGTCCCTGTCCTCCTTTTTCCGGCGTTTGGAGTAGTAGCGGGGGCAGAGTATGATAACCGCCCGGAAGCTCTGCTTGCAGCTATGGGTACAGCCCCGGCAGAGGTCGTTGTATGTGATACGGTCGCAGGTGGTATTCCCGACTTTCACTTGCCGCAGGAAAAAAGACCATTCCAGCCGCCGTTTCTTGCTCATTCTTGGCATGGGTGCGCTCCTTTCTGCCGTTTCCACTGGTGTGGCGGTATCGGCGGTAATTCTGTATCATCTCGGTATCATTTTCGGGGTTTTTCTGCCCTGTAAGCCCGTTAAAAAATCCTTTGGTATTGGGGATAGGGTACGGGGCAGCCCCCTTGTTCTGTATGGGTTCGGGTACATTTTGGGGTGGTTTTTATCGCTCCTGTTCCTGCCTTTTCACAGGCTTGCGCTCCCGGCGTAAAATCTGGTCGATATTGCCCTTGACGGTCTGTAAGCGGCGGTATTCCTCCCGTTTTGCCCGGTAATCGTTGTAGCCGCTGTTTTTCTCTTTGATAAGGGTTTCAATCTCTGCTTGCAGGGCTTTATAGCTTGGCAGCTTGGAAATGCCGTTCTCCCTAAAATAACGGGCGGCTGCGTCTGCTATGATAAAGTCGCTTTCGTGCTTCTGTCGGTAGGCTGCTTTTGCTTTGGCGTTTTTCTGCTGTTTCAGCCCGTCCCGGACAGGGCGGGTCTTGGAATAGGCAAGCACCTGCCGTTGCAGCTCCTTTTTCCCGTCCAGCGTCTTTTCCACCTGCTTCAGCTCTGTAAGGCTTTCCCGCATGGCGGTATAGGCGGCAGAACAGGCTTCGTCCAGTTCCTCCGGGGAAGAAAAGCCGTACTGCTGATAGGCGGTAACGGTAGCCGCCATTTGCTTTAGATTGTACTTTGCCGCCCAGCGGTCATAGCCCACGCCCTTGCCCTCGGCTCGCTTGGCTTCCCGGTCAACCATGCGCTGCAAGGTGTTGTCTGCCGGGGTGGTTTTTGTGGTTTTTTCCCCTTGTGACGGCTTTTTAACTGCGGCAGGGTATTCGGGTATGGCTTTGGTCTGTTCGGCGGCTCTGCGGGCGTTCTGTGTAAGCAGGGCAAGGACAGTAGCCTTGTCAAAATCGTCCCCCAGCTTCCGGGCTGTGATAGGCTTTGTCCTGTCCGGCGTGAGGTAGGAAAGCCGCCCCCGGCTCTCCTTGACAGTCACACCCTCCCGCAGCAAAAGGGAAGAAAACTCGTCAAAGCTGGTAGCTTGGGAAAGTGCCTGCCGTATCGTCCGGCGCAGCTTCGCCTTGTCCGTTTCAAACTTGGTGGGCTTGGTCGGCTGTCCGGCGGCTTCTCTGGCGGCGTTCTCTTTATCAAGGGCAAGCTGCCCTTTCTTTGCCGCCCAGTATTCCCGTTCCGTTATCCGTTCCTTGCTGCCGTTCAAGAGGTCGATTTGGTAAAGCCCCTCCCGGTGGCACATCTCCATGACTTCACTCTTGAAATATTCCATAGCGGCGTTGGTGCAGCGGTGCTTGCAGCCCTCCCGTGTATCGGCTGGTCTGTCCATGTAGGGCAGAAGCGGGACTTCATAAATCCGCAGGGAGTTGATGACGATATGCACATGGATATTGCCGCTGTGGTTATGCCCGTCCGGGTGGGTGCAGATTAGGGCTTGGTGTCCGGGAAAATGCTCCTTGCAGAACTGCTCGCCCAGCTCCTGCGCCCAGTCTACGGTCAAGCCGTTGTCTGTCCCGTCCCGTGGGTCAAAGCTGATGATATAGTGGTGGCTTTTCACATCTTCCCGTTTTTGGTTTTTCTCATAGCGGAGATTGGCTCGCATACAGGCAACAGCGAAATCCTCGCCCTCGCAGTTGAGGGAAGAAATGCGGTAATCCTCCCTCGGTATCAGCCGCCCATTTTCATCAAGGGTGGGCTTCATGGTAAACTCGTCATGCTCAAATGTGAGGTAGGCTTCCGCTGCGCCATAGTCAGCATTTTTAGAGCTGATATGTTTGAATGTTGCCAACAGCGTCACCCACTTTCTGCAAGACTTCAAACTTTAGGGCAGCAAGGTCGGAAACCGCTGCCCGTACCTCCCCGGCAAGCTGCGGGTAGGGGCTGTGCCACTCGTTCAGCGTCCGGGCTATCTGGTTTAAGTTGCCGCCGATCCTGCCGTATTCGGCGGTTAGCTTCCCGACGGCGGCAAGCAGCTCGTCGTTGACGGGGGAAACGGTTATGGTGGGGCGTATGGCTGCCCCGGTTATGGCTTGCCGGATAAACTCGGCTTGGCTCATGTTGCAGGCAGAAAGCCTTTCCGCAAACTCGGCGTATTCTTCCTCGGTCATGCGTGTCTTGACTACCCGGCTGCGGTGCGGCGTGTTGTATCGTTTTCGCATGGTAAAACCTCCTTTCTGTGCGTGGTGTCCTCTCACTAATAGGAGAAAAACGGGGTGTGAAGCGGAACTGTTTTTGAAAAATCCGAAAAAATATTTTGAGGGATTTTTAAGCGGCGCAAGCCGCATAAGCAGGGTTTGGGGAAGGCACTCCCCAACAAGATTCCCGCAGGGGCAAAATGAGCGAAAAGCGAATTTTGGTACTGCGGTAGAATCTTGCTCTGAAAAACTGCCACTTTCCTCTGCGGCTGACTTTGCGGCAATCTACAAGGGTCGGTGTGGCTGCTTTCGTCAATATAGCGATTGCGGAGGCGTGTCCTGCCCACCTTTGTTCCCCTCTACGGACAGAAACGGAAAATGCCAAACGCTCATTTGGATTTTTCATCACTACTACGGCAGGCAAGCCCATTTCGGGCAAACTTCCCCGTCACTCACTACTACAAGGGAACGGGGCGTTTTGCCAAAAATGGGAGCAAAAAACGCCACGGATTTTCAAAAATCTGTGGCGTTGCTGTTTGGAGCAGTATTCAATTTTAGTCTCCCGTTCCCTCTTTTGGGTAAAAGAAAAGGACAACCGATTTTGGCTGTCCTGTGAAAATGTGTATTATGTTGTATTATGTATGATTGACAAGATTAAATTTGAAGATCATTCTTCTACAAAGTATCTGTATGCGGCGGCTTCAAGCTCTCCACATTCGTTAAGCAAGTTGCCATTTTCATCATAAAGCTTATAGGTAATTTGAGTATTACCTAACGACGCTTCTCCGTCCAATCCAAGCAACAAAGTATAGTAATTTTCTTTTAGCACCAAATTCAATAGATCATACAAATCATCTTTTGATATACCTTGTTCAGTTATTGCACTGATTTTTTTGCCGACAACTGATGAAGAATTAGGATTGAAGTATTCGGCTAAAATGGTTTTCTTTTCTTCGTAGCATAACTTAACAAATTGTTCTCCTGTCATTTTTATACTCCCCATACCGTAGTGTAAAATATATATTTATATTTCATTCTGTCGGAACTATTATAGCACATAGATGTGAAATTTTCTACTGTCTTTCCCCCATAATGGGCGGGAGCGACAGCACTTTAGTCTGTCGCTCCCTTGATTGCCACAAAAGCAGGACGGGCGGCGGCTGTCAACGGTGGCACATTTGCGCCGTTCATCTTGACCGTTGACTGGCTCGGCTGGATTTGCTATTTATTTCCTCACCATTCCTGTGTCTTGGCTTCCTTCCGGATTTTCATTATCTGTATTTGATATATACTGCCAGGAATTACAGAAACCAACGCAAAAATACCAAAGATTATAGATTGCTTTGTAACTGCGAATAGTGCAAACATGAGCAGTAGAAATAGCCACGGATTGCGTAAGTTGCGATAATATTTTTCTTTATCGTCATAAGAGGTATGGAGTTCAAAAGGCTTTCCATCATTTGCTTTTTCCACAATCAAGATTTCTCGATTAAAAGTTGTTGTGTTTGTCGCAATACGACCGCCCCTTTCTGCCCATGGGCGCCAACGAACTTTTCCAACAGAATAGTTTAGATTGATATTTTTAAAAAACACCTTATATCCCATATCCTCCAAAAAATTAGCATAATCTATTGAACTCTCTTTTGATTTTTCTCCGATAAACTCTACACAATAGGTCACTTCATCGGGCTTGCATTTTTCAAATTCGTATAACAGTTTTCCTGTCCGAACAAGTCGATAACCCTTTTCAGACATTTTGTTTAGCCATTTTTCCTGCGTATTTAGCAATCCGCCAAAAAAGCGATAACATTTTTTACTCATACTGCACCTCCAATAATTTCACTTGCAATGCTTACAAGTTCATTTAGTCTTGCAAGCTCTTTTTCTGCAATTTCTTTTCCCTGTGCTGTAATGTGGTATTCTTTTTTTCTTCCCTCACTATCTCCATAAGGTTCAATCCACTTCTTGTCCTGCAAAGAGTTTAATGCTCCATATAAAGTGCCTGCGCCTAACGAAAGCCGCCCGCCCGTTTTTTCTTCAACAAACTGCATAACGGCGTATCCGTGTTTTGGTGTATAAAGAGAGAGTAAAATATAAAAGGTCACTTCTGTAAGTGCGCCACTTTTTGCATTGTCTCTCATAGTCCAGCCTCCTTATTACGATTACTGTAATAAATATATCACTAACCGTAATATAAGTCAAGCAGATTCAAGGAAATTATTTAAGGGGCATGAAAATGGAGCAGCAACATTTTCGTGTTACTGCTCCACTTTGATACAGAATAGTAGGGTACGCTGTTCTCAATTTGTGTTGTTGCTTCTTTACCGTATATGAGCATTGCTGCCGGGGTTATCCTGTCCATAACCCTCCAACAGGTTGATGCCGCCCCAGACACACAGGGCACCGCCCAGACCGACCACGATCGTCTGCAAAGTATCGACTGCGCTGTTGAAAAATTCCATAAGGTCCTCACTTTCTGCCGCTTGTTCTGCGGCACTCAAAAATTTTTTCAAAAAATGCCGCCTCATTCGGCGGCTGCATCTTCATCCGACAGGTCGATTTCGTACAGGTCAAAACTTTCGTCCTGTGCGACTACCTGCTGCCGTTTCCGGCGCAGGGTAGATAAAAACCTGTCCACATCAAAGGTGTTTTTCTTGTCCGCGTCCGCAAGGTACTTGTAGTGCGGGTGCTTGGTAATGTCGAACTTCTCCGAGAAGAACGGCCTCACACCCCGCAGCTGCAAAATACATTTGCCGCCGTCCATGATTGCGATTTCGTCCTCTGACATCAACGCCTTTCCTAATTTTTGATAGTTCAGTCCGTGGGAGGTTTGAGAACCCCGGTTCTCGCTGGTGTTGAAGCTGTCGATGGTTTCTTTCCCCAGCGCATCGGAGATCTCTTTGGCATTTTTGCCCCGCCCACTCAAAAAGAGAACAGAATCGCAGTTGTCCGAAATGATTTCGGCTGCATCTTTGTAGATGGCTTTTAACTGCGACTGGCTCTGCAAGATGATGGATGCCGAGATTTCCCGGCTGCGGATGGTGGCGATCAGCTTGTCGAAGTTGGGAATCTGCCCGATGTTGGCAAACTCGTCCAGAATCAGCCGCACATGGACAGGCAGTCGGCCACCGTACTTATCATCCGCACGGTCACACAGCAGGTTGATAAGCTGGCTTTGGAGCATGGCGAGAATGAAGTTGAACGTGGTGTCCGTGTCGCTCATAATCAAAAACAGAATCGTCTTTTCATCCCCGATGGTGTCCAGCTCCATTTCATCGTCCTTCATCAGTTCCCGCACCTCCCGGATGTCAAATGGGGCTAAACGGGCACCGCAGCTTATCAGGATGGAGGAACGGGTCTTGCCGGCCGACAGCAAAAACTTTTTGTACTGCCGGACGGCGAAGTGGTCCGGGTCTTTCTGTTCCAGCCGCTCAAACATGAGGTCCACCGGGCTTTGAAACTCCGGGTCGTCCTCGCGGGCTTCACTGGCATTTATCATTTCCAGCAGGGTGGTGAAGTTCATTTCCTCTGCCGGGGCCTCGTACCAGATGTAGCCGATAAGCGCGGTGTAGAACAGCCGTTCCGACTTCACCCAAAAATCTTCCGCTGACTTTTCGCCCTCGCCCTTGGTGTTGGCGATAAGGGTATTCACCAGTTTCAGCACGTCCTTTTCCGAGTGGATGTAAACAAAGGGGTTGTACTTCATAGACTTGGAAAAGTTTATCGTGTTCAGGATTTTCACTCGGTAGCCTGCCCGCTGGAACATTTGGCCTGTTTCCAGAACCAGTGTACCTTTTGGGTCTGTGACCACGAATGAGGTGGGATAGTCGGAAGTGGGAAAGCATTGCATGAGGTTGGGCTTCACATAGAAGCGGGTCTTGCCGCTGCCGGAGCCGCCGATCACAAGCACATTTTTATTCCGGGCTGTTTTGGGGTCTTTGGGCCGCCCGGTCATGGTCAGGCGTTCGGTCTGGGTCAGCAGGATGTTGTTTTCAAACTTGGGGTCGATGTAGGGGGCAATGTCCTTGGCGGTGCCCCATCGGGCAGAGCCGTATTCCTCGCCCTTGCGGTACTTCTTGGCGTTCTTGCCCTTGCTGTACACGATGAGCCGGACAGCCACCGCCCCGGCAACGCCCACGCACAGGTCAAACGGATGCAGGCTGGGCAGCGGGTTTGCAAAGGCGGCGGAGATGCCGCTCGTCAGGTGGAGCAGCTTTGCCGAAGCATCCGCGCCCGCAGCCAGACGGTACGCCTGCCCGCATTTGGCGAACAGGTACACGAACAGCAGATACGGCAGATTCAGCAACAGCAGCTTTTTCAGTTCAGGCTTCATCGTTCCAGCCCCCTTTGCTTGATTTTTTCCTTCGCACGTTTCGGCTGCTGGGCCGCTTTCTGCTTGGCTGCTGCCAGCACCTTGCGGATAGAGGGCCGCTGCTCCTTGGTGAGCGTTTTGGCCGTGAACTCCCGGAACGCCTGTTCCAGATTGTCCGCATCCTTGGCCTTGAAGATCACGATGTAGTGGGGCGGCTGGGTGGTCTTGTCCTTGCGCAAGGTAAAGTCCACGCCGTACTTCTTGGCGCAGGGCTTGAACGCCCCGATGTTCGCCTCCGTGACTTCAATGTTGGTCAGGGCCGCACCATGGGCTTTCAGCTGTTTCAGGCTTTGCTTGCCGTGGTGCAGCTTTGGCCCCTTGGCCCGGTGCTGCAAATATTTTTTCAGGGCGGCTTGCAGCGCTTGGGCGGTGAGCTTGCCCGTTTTCATGGACAAGGCAATGGTTTTCTGGGTGACTTCTTCCTGCAATATGAATCCCTCCTTGTTGCAGAAAATTCAGAGCGGCAGCTAGGGTGGAACCACCAGCCGCCGCAGGTAGGTAGTGCGCATAGGGTGACGCTCCTTTCGGTCAGGTGTTGGGTGGACGGCCCCAATCGGGCTGCGCCATGTCGTGCGCCACAAGGGACGCATAGTAGCTGTTGATGGTGCTGGGCGCATTAAAAAGCATGGCCCGCAGGTATTGCTTGATGTTGCGGACTTTGGTGGTGTTGTCCCGCAGGCAGTCCATGACGAACTCGATGTGATGGCTGTCCAGCTTCAGGAACTTTGCCTTGACCAGCTCTGCCGGGTAATCGTCCCCGGCCACCCGGATGGACTTGCGGTTGGTGCAGACGGTTTCCAGCAGGATGTCCACGATCTCGTCCAGCTGCTCCCGGTCTATCCGGGGATTCTGGATGAGGGTGTCATACTCGATGTTCTCCAAAATCAGGTCCCGGTAGATTTGATAGGCCGCTTCCTTTCGGCTTCCGGTTCGCTCCGGCGGCGGTGCCGCTGTCTCATCCTCGTCCAAAGGCAAGGGGTTTGGGGAATGGATAGGAATGGAATCGGTATTTAATCCCTCTTTCTTTTGTTTTTCTGTAATTAGTTTATCTTTATTTAATTGCATTGGATTTTCCAACGTAGGGTTTTCCTGCGTGGGATTCTCCAACGTTGGATTTTCCAATGTAGGTGAAACCGATGCAGGAACAGGCTGCGGCAGCTCAAAGATCACATAGTCTGCACCGCGCAGCCGTCCTTTCTCGTCACGTTCTCTGGAACGCTGGATGTAGCCTGCCTGTTCCAGTTCCCGGATAGCCTGCCGTATCGCGTCAATGCTTTCCCGGTTGATACGGGCCAGTCCTTGCAGGGTGTAGTCCCAATCTTCCGGCAGGGAGAGCATTTGGGAGAGTAAGCCCTTGGCTTTCAGGGACAAGGCCCGGTTCCGCAGGTGGTGGTTTGACATGACCGTGTAGCCGCTGTTCTTTTCTACCCGAAAAACTGCCATTTCACGGATGCCTCCTTTCGTTGCAAACAAAAAAAGCAGCGTCCATTTGCTCCCGGTGATGGGAGAAGTGAACGCTGCGCGTACTTGATAATTTTTAGGTTGTGTGGTATATAAAAGGCAACTGTTTTTCCAATACAGCCGCCCATCGGGGTGCGATACAAGCAAGTTGCTATCCGATGACCTCAAAAACAAATTGTACTACGATGGTTTTCAAAAAATGCTGTATCACTACTCGCACCAAACCATGAAAATCCGAACCTTTTCTCGATAGGAGAAGGGCTCGGATTTTTTGTTTTCTTCGGAAACGAGAACAATGGCTCTTCCCTTACGGCTGTGTGTCCAAAACCTTATCAGAAGAAAGACCGTATCACGAAGGTCACAACAGTAAGAGTGCCGTAAGGCAGAAGGGACGCAAGATTATGAAGTACGATGCAAGAGCCTGTCAGTTTAACATGGGCACCGGCTGTGTGGAGCTGCTGCTCCGGGATGGGCGCAAAATTTCCATCAACTGCACCGGTGTCGAGGATGCACTGGATGTTACCATGGCGCAGAGGTCTGAACTGGACTACCTCATCTACAATGACCCGCTGGACTATGCCGATTTGATTCTGAACGGTGACCCGGAGAAATACTTGAAAACCGTAACCGGGAGCCATGGGTTAGAAGATTAAAAATCACGAAAAGCTGGCGATGAAGGAAGCTGTCAAGGACGGCGTGGAGTTGATTGGCTATACCATGTGGGGCTTTATCGATCTGGTCTCCTGCGGCAGCATGGAAATGTCCAAGCGGTATGGCGTGATCTATGTGGATCAGGACGATGCCGGTCACGGCACACTGGCTCGCAGTAGAAAAGACAGTTTTTACTGGTATCAGAAGTGTATCGCCACCAATGGTGAAGACTTAGAAGGCTAAATGAAGGCAGGAAACTGTCTGCGGGTTTCGGCGTGTTCAGGGAGGGAAAGTTTTTATGAACGAACAGACAAAAGCGCAGGTGGAAGCTTATGCAGAAGAATACCGCACCGAACAGCTGGAACTGCTGCGCACACTGGGAAAGATGCCTGCGCCGACCCGAAAGGAGGATTTTCGGGCAGCATTCTGCCGGGATTGGCTCCGGGCACAAGGGGCAGAAAATGTCCGCATCGACGGCGCTAAAAATGTGATCTGCAAACTGGGGCCGGACACTGAGGAACTGGTCGTTTTTGCCGCTCACACGGATATTGTGTTCCCAGATGTAGAAAATCTTCCCTTGCGGGAAGAGGGCGGCAAGCTATTTGCGCCGGGCATCGGCGATGATACTGCCAACCTCGTCAACTTGCTGATGGCTGCAAAATATCTGATCCAGAAACAAACCGCGCTGGAATATGGTGTGCTGGTGGTGGCGAATGCCTGCGAAGAAGGTCTGGGCAATCTGGACGGTACCAAGGCGTTGTTTGCCAAGTACGGCACCCGTATTCAGGGGTTCTATTCTTTTGATATCTATATGCCGCTTTGCTGCAGCAGTGCCGTGGGTTCTTATCGGTATAAGATCACCTGTAAAACGCCCGGTGGTCACTCCTATGCAAATTTTGGCGACCCCAGTGCCATTCAACTGCTGTGTGGACTCGTGAATGAACTGTACCAGATCCAGCCACCGGTACGTTCCCGTACCACCTATAATGTGGGACGCATCGAGGGCGGCACAACGGTCAACTCCATTGCACAGCAGGCATCCATGCTGTATGAGTTCCGTTCCACCGCACAGGATTGTCTGGAAGAGATGGAAGAAAAATTCCGTCGTGCTGTAGCGCACTGGAATGGCAGAGGCGGCGATTTTGAGGTGGAGCTGCTGGGCATCCGTCCCGGCAACGGCCCTGTTGACCAGAAAAAACTCGGTCAATTCACGGCAAAAAGTAAAGAGATCGTTCGCACCTTCACAGGCCGTGAGCCGGACGAAACGCCCAACTCCACGGACAGCAACATCCCGTTGTCGCTGGGTATCCCGGCCAATACCATTGGTACGATAGATGGCGGATCGGCGCATACCCGGCAGGAGTGGGTGGACATTGCCAGCTTGCCCACAGGATTGAAAATCGTTCTTGGGCTGATGCTGGAGTATCAGAAAAACGATTGCTTTTGAAATAAGTATGGGGTGTTCTGGCGGCAGTAGGGGGCCGTTGCAAAATAGCTCCAACGAAAAAAATGAGATAGACTTCCCCGAAAGGGGTTACCTATCTCATTTTTTGTTGTAAGCTGAGGTTGTGAAAAAACAGATACAACAGAAACAGTATTTCCGACAAAATAAACTGCCAAACAAAAAGCCCCCGCATTATGATGCCAAGCAGGATCGTAATGCGGAGGCCGCTGTTCTTTCAGAACAGCACAAAGGAGAAATTATGAAAATGCAGTAAAGGTTATCCCATGGTCACCTGCACCTCTACCACAGCGCCTTCTGGTGCCAGCGGCAGCAGGCTGCCCTCAATGGGCTTGCCATCCACAGCGACGCTCTTCACACCGTACTGGACTGCAGCGGTATTATCCACTGCAATGTGATAGGTTGCGCCCCGGTAGCGGCGGGTAACGGTGAAGCCGCCCAGCGTGTGTGGGATACAGGGGTCTACCTTCAGGCCGTCCAGCGTGGGCTGGATGCCAAGGATATACTGGCTCACATTGAAGAAGGTCCATGCGGCAGTGCCGGTCAGCCAGCTGTTCTTTGCTTCGCCAAAGGTGGGGGCATCCTTACCGGCCACCATCTGGCTGTAAACATAGGGTTCGGTGCGGTGGATCTCGGAAATATCCTCGATGTAGGCCGGGCATGTCTTGCGGTACACCTCAAAGGCCCGGTCGCCATGCCCCAGAACGGCTTCGGCACAGCTGATCCACGGATTGTTGTGGCAGAAGATACCGGCGTTCTCCTTGTATCCCGGAGGATAGCTGGAAATTTCGCCCAGATTGAGCTGATAACTGGTGTATGCAGGTTGGTGCAGAACCACACCGTACTTGGTATCCAGCCGTTCCTCTACGCTCTTCAATGCCTGCGCGGCCTGACCGGTCTCCTTGCCAATGCCAGCCATGACGCACATGCCCTGCGGCTCAATGAAGATCTGGCCCTCAGTACACTCCTTGCTGCCAACAGGCTTGCCAAAAGCATCGTAGGCGCGGCGGAACCATGCGCCGTCCCAGCCAGAGGTCAGGGCCGCCTGTTCCACGCCGTCCACGGCCTTGCGGGCCGCAGCGGCTTCATCGGCAAGGTTCAGGTGGTCGCACAGTTCGGCGTACTCGTGGCCGTACTTGACGAACATGCCCGCAATGAACACGCTTTCGGCCACAGGGCCTTCGCTGGGACCGGTGATCTGGAAGCTCTCGCCCGGGTGCTCCGAGAAACAGTTCAGGTTCAGGCAGTCGTTCCAGTCGGCGCGGCCAATGAGCGGCAGGCCGTGGGGGCCAAGGTGGGTGACGGTAAAGTTGAAGCTGCGGCGCAGATGCTCCATCAGGCTCTGTGCCTTGCTGGCATCATTATCAAAGGGCACCTGCTCGTCCAGAATAGACCAGTCGCCGGTCTCGCGCAGATAGGCGGCAGTGCCGGCAATGAGCCACAGCGGGTCATCGTTGAAGCCGGTGCCGATATCGCGGTTGCCTTTCTTGGTCAGGGGCTGGTACTGGTGGTAGGCGCTGCCATCCTCAAACTGGGTGGCGGCGATATCCAGAATGCGCTCCCGTGCGCGGGACGGAATGATGTGTACAAAGCCCAGCAGATCCTGACAGCTGTCGCGGAAGCCCATGCCGCGGCCGGTCCCGCTTTCAAAGTAGCTGGCCGAGCGGCTCATATTGAAGGTGACCATACACTGATACTGGTGCCAGATGTTCACCATACGGTCCAGCTTTTCCTCGCCGGATTCCAGATGGTAGGTGGAGAGCAGAGCTTCCCAGTGGTCGGCCAGCGCCTTGCGGGCCGCGTCCACCTGTGCATCGGTGGCATAGCGTGCGATCATGGCATGGGCACGCTCCTTGTTGATAACACCGGGAGCCGTGAACTTTTCTTCCTGTGGGTTCTCGATGTAGCCCAGACCGAAGAGGATCTTCTTTTCCTCACCCGGTGCAAGGGTGACATGGATGTGCAGCGCGCCCACCGGTGCCCAGCCGTGGGCGATGCTGCCGGAGCAGTGCCCGGCGCGGACGGCCTGCGGGTCTGCAGGGCCGCCATACACACCGCAGAAGGCATCGCGGGCGGTGTCAAAACTGGTGACGGGCGTATTGCTCCAGAATACCGCATAGTGATTGCGGCGCTCACGGTATTCCGTCTTATGGTAGATGATGGCCGGCTCCACCTCCACCTCGCCGGTGGAGAAGTTGCGCTGGAAGTTGGAGCTGTCGTCAATGGCATCCCACAGGCAGAACTCCACATAGCTGAACACATCCAGCTCTTTTACGGCATCCGTCTTATTTTTCAAAGTCAGGCGGTCCAGCTCACAGGCATCGCCGGTGGGCACGAACAGCTCCTGCGCAGCGGAAACACCGTTCTTCTCACCCTCCAGAATGGTATAGCCCAGACCGTGGCGGCAGGCGTAGCTGTCCAGCTCTGTCTTGGTGGGCTGCCAGCCGGGATTCCAGACGGTATCGCCATCCTTGATGTAAATGTGGTGGCCGTCCATATCCAGCGGGGAGCTGTTATAGCGGTAGCGGGTCAGGCGGCGCATCCGCGCGTCGCGGTAAAAACTGTAGCCGCCCGCCGTATTGGAGACAAGACTGAAGAAGTCCTCGCTGCCAAGGTAGTTGATCCAGGGCAGAGGCGTGCGCGGGGTGGTGATGACATATTCTTTGCGTGCGTCATCAAAATGGCCGAATTTCATAAATGCTTCCTCCTTATCAGCTGCCGGTAGCCCCGGCGGCATCGCTTTTGCGAAAACGATTAAGGCAGACGATCAAAGCATTCTCTTTGCTTCTAGCATAGCCCAAGCAGGCCAAAAAAGCAAGAGGATTTTCTAAAAAAATTCTGAAAGTATCTTTCATAAATACGCATGTTTCCATGATTTTCAGAAAATTCATTTCAAGCACGCTTTTTGTGCTTCCTGTAAGCGAAAACGCTGAAACACAATTTATAGGTAATATTATATACGGCGAAAATCGTAACGAAACCGCAACGAAAATCTTTTGATTTTAACCGAAATGTAACGAAATCCATCCAAGGTGCACAATTTCGGTTCTTCAGAAACGAACAAAACGCCAAAATTGAGCCAAAAGCAATGAAAGTTATTCTTTTAAGCTTGATTTTTCGTACAAAATACGCTATCATGAAATTGCGAAAACGATTAAGGACTTGACGGAGAACATCCCCCGTAAAACGTTCTTCGGAAGGAGGCAAACGAGCGATGCCGTCCCTGAAAGATCTGGCAAAGGAATGCGGCGTATCGGTGGCAACGGTCAGCAAGGCGCTGAACGACCAGCCGGATATCTCGCCTGCCACACGAGAACGGGTGCGGGCCGCAGCGCACCGTATGGGCTACCTGCCCAATGCTGCCGCCCGTTCCTTGAAAACAAACCGTACTTACAATCTGGGCGTTCTGTTCGTGGATGAACGGCAGAGCGGCCTGACCCACGAATACTTTTCCGCCGTGCTGGACAGCTTCAAGGTGGAAGCCGAGAAACACGGCTACGACATCACCTTTATCAACCACAATATCAGCGGCAAGAGCATGAGCTACCTTGAGCACTGCCGCTATCGCAATGTGGACGGCGTGGTGATCGCCTGCGTGAACTTCTACGAGCCGCAGGTGGTGGAGCTGGTGAACAGCGAGGTGCCGGTGGTCACGATCGATCATGTGTTCAACAACCGCATGGCGATCCTCTCGGATAACGTTTTCGGCCTGAAGGCACTGGTGCGGCAGGCATGGGCCTGCGGCCACCGCCGCATCGCCTTTATCCACGGCGAAAAGACCGCCGTTACCGAGAACCGCGTTGCAGGTTTCTATCAGGCCTGCGAAGAGCTTGGCCTGAAGATCCCGGAAGCTTATGTGCGGGAGGGCATCTACCATGATGCCGACCGCTGTGCCGCCGAGACCAAAGCGCTGCTGGAGCTTCCGCAGCCGCCCACCTGCATCATCTTCCCGGACGATTTCTCCGCGCTGGGCGGCTACAACGCCATCAACGAAAAAGGGCTTTCGATCCCGGAGGATGTTTCGGTGATGGGCTACGACGGCATCTACCTTTCCCGGGTGGTCAAGCCTCAGCTGGTGACTTACCAGCAGAACACCACCGCGCTGGGGCGCACCGCTGCCGACAAGCTCATTGAGCTCATCGAGCATCCAAGAGTGACCCTGCCCGAACAGATCCGTGTTTCCGGCAAATTGCTGGACGGCGGGTCGGTCAGCATTCTTTAATATGTCTCTAAAGGCTCTTGCTACGGAACCTTTTATGAAGAAAACTTTTGCAAATAATGGAAAACCATGAAGGAGGTTTACCCTTATGAAAAAGATCTCTCGACGTAATTTCCTGCTCGCTTCCGGTGCCGTGACCATTGGTGCAGCTCTGGCTGCCTGTGGTGGTTCTTCCGCTTCCACCAGCACCGCTTCTTCTGCTCCGGCTTCCTCTGCTGCTCCCGCAGCACAGGGCAAGGTGCTGAACATCTGGTGCTGGAATGATGAGTTCCAGAGCCGCTTCAACGACTACTATCCGGAAGTTTCCGAGATCGCAGCCGACAAGTCCACCACCACCCTGAAGGATGGCACCGTTGTGAAGTGGACCATCAATGCCAACGAGAACAACAACTATCAGAACAAGCTGGACGAAGCCCTGCTGAGTCAGGACAGCGCTGCTGATGACGACAAGATCGACATCTTCCTGATCGAGGCTGACTATGCTCTGAAGTATGTGGATTCCGATTACGTTCTGGATGTCAAGGCAGACATCGGCCTGACCGATGACGATCTGGCTGGCCAGTACCAGTACACCAAGGACATCGTTAGTGTGGACGGCAGCCAGCGCGGCACCACCTGGCAGGCAACTCCCGGTCTGTTTGCATACCGCCGCAGCATTGCCAAGGATGTTCTGGGCACCGATGATCCCGCCGAAGTGCAGACCTACCTGTCCGACTGGGATAAGTTCAATGATGTAGCTGCACAGGCAGCTGCCAAGGGCTACAAGATGCTGTCCGGCTTTGATGATGCATACCGCACCTTCTCCAACAACGTGGCAGCTCCGTGGGTCACCGGCACTACCGTTACCGTTGATGAGAACATTATGAAGTGGGTCGATCAGACCAAGGAGTACACCGATAAGGGCTATAACAACAAGTCCAGCCTGTGGGACAGCCAGTGGGCAGCCGATCAGGGTCCCACCGGTAAGGTGTTCGGCTTCTTCTACTCCACCTGGGGCATCAACTTCACCCTGCTGGGCAACTCTCTGGAGACTCCTGTCGCTGAGGGCGGCAAGGAAGAAGTTGGCAACGGTATCTACGGCGATTACGCTGTGTGCGAAGGCCCTCAGCCCTACTACTGGGGCGGCACCTGGATCTGCGGCGCAGCCGGCAGCGACAACATCGAGACCATTAAGGATGTTATGCAGAAGCTGACCTGCGATGAAGCCATCATGAAGCAGATCACCATGGATACGCAGGACTACACCAACAACGAGAAGGCTATGAACGAGATTGCAAACAGCGATTACAGCTCCGCTTTCCTGGGCGGCCAGAACCACATCGCTCTGTTTGCAGAGGCTGCAGCCAAGATCGATATGTCCAACGCCGGTCCGTACGATCAGGGCCTGAATGAGAGCTTCCAGAATGCATTCAAGGATTACTTTACCGGCAACGTGGACGAAGATACCGCAAAGGCAAACTTCGAGACCGCTATCAAGGAGAAGTATCCTGAGCTGACCGACGTGGTGTGGCCCGCATAATAGCAGCCGACCCTAAAACGGAAAAGTGAATACGCAGGGGCGGGCCGGACGCTGTTCCCGCCCGCCCCTGTTCTTTCCGCAAATTTATCAGGAGGCGATCCTATGGGAGAAAAGAAAAAGAAAGGGTCGATCAGCTACGCGAAATGGGGCTACATCTTCATTGCGCCGTTCTTCATCATCTTCGCGGTATTCCAGCTGATCCCTCTGGCATCCACCATTTACTACAGCTTTTTTGAATATTACCGCAGCGGCCTGAAGATCATCGGCCCCAGCTTTGTGGGCCTGAAAAACTACATTACCCTGTTCGCAACCGATCTGCCCAAGTACTTTGGCAACACGCTGATCCTGTGGATCATCGGCTTTATCCCGCAGATCGCCGTCTCGCTACTGCTGGCGGCATGGTTCACCGACCTGCGCCTGAAGCTGAAGGGCCAGACCTTCTTCAAGACGGTCATCTACATGCCCAACCTGATCATGGCCTCCGCCTTTGCAATGCTGTTCTTCGCGCTGTTCTCGGACAACGGCCCGGTGAACGCCGTGCTGCAGAGCATGGGCTGGATCGATGCACCCATCAGCTTTTTGAACACCGTGTGGGGCAACCGCGGGCTGATCGGCCTGATGAACTTCCTGATGTGGTTCGGCAACACCACCATCATGCTGATGGCGGCCATCATGGGCGTAGACCCCACCCTGTACGAAGCGGCTGAACTGGACGGCTGCACTCCGAACCAGATGTTCTGGAAGATCACCATTCCGCTGATCCGTCCCATCCTTGTTTACGTCATGATCACCTCCATGATCGGCGGCCTGCAGATGTTCGATGTGCCGCAGATTTTGACCAACGGCAAGGGCGGCCCGGACCGCACCTCCACCACCATGATCATGTACCTGAACAACCACCTGTTCAGCAAGAACTACGGCATGGCCGGTGCAGTCTCGGTGGTGCTGTTCCTCGTGTGTGCAGTGCTGTGCGTTGTGGTCTACTTCTCCCTTACCAAGGAGGATGACGGCCTGACCCGCGCCCAGCGCAAAGAACTGAACGCCGCCAAAAAGGCAGCAAAAGGAGGGAAATGATTATGGCACACACTCCTAGAAATCAATCGGAAAAAGCAACACTGGCTGCACGCCGCGCATGGTGTTATCTGGTGCTGGTGCTCATCAGCTTTTTGTGCCTGTTCTTCTTCTATGTGCTGGTGATCAACTCCACCCGCACCCACTTCGAGATCCAGAAAGGCTTCTCGCTGCTGCCGGGCAAATCGCTCATTACCAACTTCCAGAACGTGCTGGCCGATGCTAACATCCCTGTCATCACCGGCATCCGCAACAGCCTGATCGTCTCTGCCTGCTCGGCGGCGTTCAGCGTGTACTTCTCGGCCCTGACGGCCTACGGCATCTACGCCTATAACTTCAAATTCAAAAAGGCCGCGTTTGCCATTATCCTGCTGATCATGACCATGCCCACGCAGGTGTCGGCTCTGGGCTTTTTGCAGCTCATCACCAAGATGGGCCTGAAGAACAGCTTTATCCCGCTGATCCTGCCCAGCATTGCAGCGCCCACCGTGTTCTTCTTCATGAAGCAGTATCTGGACGCTTCCCTTCCCATGGAGATCGTAGAGGCTGCCCGCATCGACGGTGCAGGCGAGTTCTACACCTTCAACAAGATCGTGCTGCCCATTATGAAGCCCGCTTTGGCAGTGCAGGCCATTTTCTCCTTCGTGGCCAGCTGGAACAACTACTTCATTCCCGCTCTGGTGCTGGACAGCGCCGACAAAAAGACCCTGCCCATCCTGATCGCACAGCTGCGCAGTGCAGACTTCCTCAAGTTTGATATGGGCAAGGTTTACATGATGGTGGCTATCGCCATTCTGCCCGTCATCATCGTGTACCTGCTGCTTTCCAAGTTCATCGTCCGCGGTGTTGCTTTGGGCGGCGTGAAAGGCTGACGGCATTTTGCCTCAAACAACAAGAGGGTCCCGGAGAAAATTCCGGGACCCTTTTGCTGTTTGTTATTTTCAGGCCTTTGCCAGCTCGTCGCCCAGCAGATAGCCCTCGGTCAGGGTGCGGCCAATGGCCACGCCCACGATGTACTCAGGGTAATTGTGGGCAAAGAATCCGCCGCTGCAGTCACCTGCAGAGTACAGGCCCTCAATGGGGTTGCCCTCAGTATCCAGCACCTGCATCTTGGTGTTGATGCGCAGACCGTCCAGCGTGCACAGCACAGTAGCGCCCTGACGGCAGCCGTAATACGGCGGGTTCTCCAGCGGCAGCATACGGTAGCTCTCCTTGCCGAAGTCCTCGTCCTCGCCCTTGGCGCACAGCTCGTTGTAGCGCTCCACAGTAGCTACAAAGGCATCGGCGGGCATGTTCAGCTTTTCGGCCAACTCTTCCAGCGTGTCGGCCTTCTGGATCAGACCGCCCTGCTCCATGCCGGCCAGCAGGCCCTGCTCAGCTTCCCAGCTGAAGATCTGCAGCTTGCCGCCACTCTGGCTCGGCTCAATGCGGGCGCAGCCGATCTGCTGGAACTGCTTGACATGCTCCATCCAGTTGCTGTCGTAGATGGTGTTGTACAGATGGCCCGGCTCCATAAAGGCTGCGTGCAGGATAAAGTCGTAGGGCACGCTCTCGTTGCTGAAGCGCTCACCGTTCAGGTTCACCTTCAGCCAAGGCTCACTGCCCAGATGCATGTAGCCGGACTTCTCCCAGTTGCCGTCCACAGTCTCGTTCGGGGCAATGATGCCGCGGTCGAACAGCATCACAGTGGGGTCGGGGTCCTTATCAGCACCCACCCACATAGCAGCACGGATGCCGTCGCCGGTGTCCAGTGCAGATGCATCCGAACCAACGATGCTCTGGTAAGCATCCGGGTTCAGGGTGGCCAGCATCTGCTTGTCGGCTGCGTAGCCGCCGCAGCACAGGGCCACGCCCTTGGCTGCCTTGATGCGGATATAGTGGCCGTCGCCCGCCTTGGCGATCACGCCGGTCACCTTGCCGCCGTCCTGCTCCAGCTTGACCATGGCGACCTCGTACACGATCTCGCCGCCATTGTCGGTGACGCACTGCTGCAGGCTGGCAAAGCCGTATTCTGCAGTGGCAGAGCTGTAATCGTGCTCCGGGATATCATCTTGGAAGTTGTGCATGGTGGCGGGCACATAGTAGGTATCGTGGCCGCCCTTACCCACGTCCCACTCCATGTGGAACTTCACGTCCGGGTTGTACTGCTTGACCACCTCCTGGTACCAGTCCATGGCCTCGCCGCTGTGGTTCACCCACAGACGGATCAGGCGTTCGTCGCAGCGGTGGCTGGCGTAGCGGCACAGCTCTGCCACCAGCTTGTTCTTGTCCACTTCCACGCCGGCTTCCTTGGCAGCAGTGGTGCCCACAGCGCCGATCCAGTGGCGCTCGTTCATGCTGCTCATGCCCTTTTCGATCACCAGCACCTTTGCGCCCTGAGAAGCAGCGCGGGCAGCGGTCATCAGGCCGGCATTGCCTGCGCCCACCACCAGAACATCGGTCTCGATGGTCTCGGTGATGTCGCTTTCGGCCACTTCCGGAGCGGTGCCCAGCCAGTCGGTATTGCCGCCCACGGTCACATCGTCGGTCACGGCCACGTCGCCGCCCTCCACGATGGCACCGCCGCTGGCCTGACTGATGCAGTCGGCCACAGCCTGCTTGACAGCCTTGCTGGTCTTGGTGGCACCGGTCACGCCGTCAATGGCGCTGCTCTGTGCGCTGAGCACCTGGTCTGCCAGCTTTTCGGCGGCAGCAGCACCCACGTTCTCAGTCTCGCCGGAGGAATCCACCACCACGTTGGTAATGCTGGTCTCGTCAAAGGTGACGGTAACGGTCACATCGCTGCCGTAACCCTCGGCGGAAGCGGTGTAGGTGCCGGGAGTGTACACAGCACCGGAAGTGCTGGCGGCAGAAGAAGATGCGGTCTCCTTGCTGCTGCAGCCGGTCATCACGCCCAGTGCGCCCATGCCCAGTGCACTGGCAGCCGCGTACTTCAAAAAGCCGCGGCGGTTCATGTCGTTTGCCATTTTTCTTTCTCCTTGTTCTGTTTGTGTGTTGGCCGGTCTTGTTTCGGCCCTTCGTTAATATTATAGCAAGCTTTTTCTTGTATTGATAATGCTTTTGCTGTATTATTGATAACAAGAAAATTATTACAGGAGGATTCGCCATGACCTTTACCCAGCTGCGCTGCTTTATTGAAGTCGCTCGTCAGCTCAACTTTGCCCGCGCTGCCGAGACCCTTTATATCTCACAGCCCGCTGTCTCCCGCCAGATCCATGCACTGGAAAACGAGCTGGGCGTGCGCCTGTTTGACCGCACCCGCCATGTGGTGGCCCTGACCAGCGCCGGTGAGTCCTTTTACCACGACACCGTGGACATGCTGGACCGGCTCACCCTTGCTGTGCAGCGTGCGCAGAACACGCAGGCCCTGTTCAGTGAAGAGCTGCATGTAGGCTACAGCGGCAGTATGCAGATCCAGAAACTGCCGCAGATCTACCAGCAGTACCAGAAGCGCTGCCCGCAGGTGCATATCCTCAACGATGCGCGCTCCGGGCCGCAGTGGTCCCGCTCCTTTGACAAAAGTGTACCGGACATCGTGTTTGACAGCCGGGACGACCTGCCTGCGGACAGTATTCTGGAATACCGCAGCCTGTATCACGGAAAAATGGTGTGCGTGATGTACGAGGAGCACCCGCTGGCAAAGCACAAAACTGTCACACTGGAACAGCTCAACGGCGAGGTGCTCATTCTGCTGGATATGGCCCACATTTCCGCCCGTATGACCACTGCGCAGGAGTTGATCCGTCAGAAATGCCCGCAGGCTGTGTACTACTTCAGCAGTTCATCGGAGCATGCCCTGCCTATGATCCAGGGCCATGTAGGCCTTGCTGTGATGCCGGATTTTGTGTATGTACCGCTGCCGGGCCTTACCACTGTGCCGCTGGAGCCAGTGCTGGATACGGAGTTTGGCATTGCATGGCGCTCCGGCTGCACCGACCGCAAGGTACGCGAATTTATAAAGACCGCCTGTGCCGCATACGACGTAAAATGGTAACACAGCAAAAGGCTCCCGCCCAATGGGCAGGAGCCTTTTGCTGTGTCTAGGATATAAGGAATTTTTGGAAGAGATCAGGAGAAAAAACAAGGCATACACATTCTGTCGGAGGTTTTAAGGGGATAAGATTTACTCGCCGCGGACGGCTGCGAAACCTGCTTCCAGATCAGCAATGATATCGTCGATGTGCTCAGTGCCGATGGACAGGCGGATGGTGTTCTGATAGATCTGCTGCTCGGCCAGCTCTTCGTCGTTCAGCTGGCTGTGGGTGGTGGAAGCCGGGTGGATGACCAGACTCTTCACATCAGCAACGTTTGCCAGCAGGGAGAAGACCTTCAGGTTATCGATGAACTTGAATGCTTCCTCGCGGCCGCCTTTGATGTTGAAGGTAAAGATGGAAGCACCGCCGTTGGGGAAGTACTTCTCGTACAGGGCGTGATCCGGGTGATCCGGCAGGGAGGGGTGGTTGACCTTCTCCACCTGCGGGTGGTTTGCCAGAAACTCGACTACCTTCTTGGTGTTCTCCACATGGCGCTCGATGCGCAGGCTCAGGGTCTCGGTGCCCTGCAGCAGCAGGAAGGCGTTGAACGGCGAAATGGTGGCACCGGTATCACGCAGCAGGATCGCACGGATGTAGGTGACAAAAGCTGCGGGGCCTGCTGCATCGGCAAAGGAAACGCCGTGGTAGCTGGGGTTGGGGTCAGCAATGTTGCCGAACTTACCGCTTGCCTTCCAGTCGAACTTGCCGCTGTCCACAATGATGCCGCCCAGCGTGGTGCCGTGGCCGCCGATGAACTTGGTGGCGGAATGAACAACGATATCTGCGCCGTGCTCAATGGGACGGATCAGGTACGGGGTGCCGAAGGTATTATCGATGACCAGCGGCAGGCCGTGCTTGTGCGCGATGGCTGCAATGGCATCGATATCGGGGATATCGCTGTTGGGGTTGCCCAGAGTTTCCAGATAGACGGCCTTGGTGTTGGGCTGGATGGCATTCTCCACCTCAGCCAGATCGTGTGCATTGACAAAGGTAGTGGTGACACCGAACTGGGTCAGGGTGTGCTCCAGCAGGTTGTAGCTGCCGCCGTAGATGGTCTTCTGGGCCACGATGTGGTCACCGGCCTGTGCCAGTGCTTCGATGGTGTAGGTGATGGCAGCGGCACCGGAGGCGGTTGCCAGAGCAGCCACGCCGCCCTCCAGAGCAGCGATGCGCTTCTCGAACACGTCCTGCGTGGAGTTGGTCAGGCGGCCGTAGATGTTGCCGGCATCTGCCAGACCAAAGCGGTCTGCTGCGTGCTGGCTGTTGCGGAACACATAGGAAGTGGTCTGGTAAATGGGCACTGCACGGGAATCGGTTGCGGGATCGGCCTGCTCCTGGCCAACGTGAAGCTGCAGGGTCTCAAATTTATAGTTAGACATAGTATTTCACCTCTCTATTTGTACTTATAGTATAATTTTCTGATACAAAAAATCCCGATGCGTGATACAAAAGCGCATCGGGCAAACACAATTCAAAGCTATTCTGTCAACGTCACATTCGGGTACACATTCGTGCACAGCAAGAGGGCATCGTACAGTTCACAGCCAGATGTTCTGCCCGGTCACCGCACATTCGCCCACAGCGGAAGTTTGCATGCAGCAGGTCGTTCCAAATCAGCTTCATATCCGTGCCCTCCTTTCCCGTAAAACTCTTTCCCACTCATCTACAAACCGGCACCTCTATCTGCTCTGTACCGGGAAGCAAAACCTTTGCTTTCTTTTTCCCACTAGGTTTGTGGATTTGTTGTTTGCATTATATTCCCTCTTACCCAGTTTGTCAATAGGTTAATTCCAGTTTTTTTCAAATTGAGTTTTCTGCACGATGGGCAGCCCGCATTTGCAGCATCCCGTTGTGCAGTTCCAACAGGAGTAACACTTCTGCTTCTTCGAAAATTTTTATTTTTCCATTGATAAAACCTTAAAATTTTATTGTTATACTAAAGCTGTTCCTTGCAAACGCCCTGCAAATCGTTTATTATGGTAGCGTTCTTTTTTATCATCAAAGGAGTTTTTTCGATGCTGCATCGTTTCTTTCATTTTTTAAAGCAGAGCCTGCTCGTTGTTCTTTGCATCCTGCTGCTTGGCGGGCTGCTGGCAGGCGGCTGGTTCTTTTATCAGGGCAGGCAGCTGTACCGCAGTGCCGCCAGCAGTTACCCAGTGGCTTCCATGTACGACACCATCTGTGCCCGCGGGAGCTATACTTCCTACGATGCGCTGCCGCAGATCTATATTAACGCAGTCATCTGCACCGAGGACGAGCATTTTATGACCCACAAGGGCATCGACCCGGGGGCCATTGCACGCGCCCTGCTGGCCGACCTGCGCACCCACTCGCTGGCCGAGGGCGGCAGCACCTTGACCCAGCAGCTTGCCAAGAACGAGCTGTTCACGCAGGACAAGCATCTGGCCCGCAAGGCTGCCGAGATGCTTGCTGCTTTTGATCTTGAAAAGACCTACTCCAAGCAGCAGATCTTTGAGATGTACGCCAACACCATCTATTTTGGCAGCGGGTATTATGGCATTGCAGAAGCTGCCGAGGGCTACTTTGGCAAGGAACCGGCCCAGCTGACCGATGCCGAAGCGATCTATCTGGCGGGTATGCCCAACGCGCCTTCCACCTACGCCAGCAGCCCGGAGCTTGCCTTCAAGCGGATGCAGGTGGTGCTCAAGCGGATGGTCAAGTGCCGCGTGCTCACCCAGCAGCAGGCCGATGCCATTGCCGCAGATGCTGAAAACTTAACGGTTTAAACAAGACACCGCGCCCTGTCTGCTGCGGATCAGACAAGGCGCGGTGTTTTGTTTTGCGGTATTTGGTTTGGTAAAGGAGGAATCATGTTACCCGTTCAGGCGGTTGCGGCCCCGCCTGTCGGTAGCATTATCATACCAAAGAATTTCTGCGAAACCATGTTCTTTTTATGAAGGTTTTGTAAACTCACTCCGGCGCTTTCATGCTTTCCACCATGCTGATATGCCGCACATGCCGCCGCATGGCAAAGCACACCACAAAGGTGAACAGCATCGTCAATGCCACTGCCAGCAGATAACTGCTGGGTGCAATGGTGCGAATAAACATCAGCTGATCCATTTCCACGGTCAGGACGATGAACCGGTGCAGCGGCACGCCCAGCAGCAGGCCCACGCCGGAGCCGATGAGGGACAAAAGCTCGA
This sequence comes from Faecalibacterium sp. BIOML-A1, assembly GCF_009679715.1. NCBI lineage: Bacteria > Bacillati > Bacillota > Clostridia > Eubacteriales > Oscillospiraceae > Faecalibacterium > Faecalibacterium sp. BIOML-A1. The sequence continues at coordinate 48,582 of NZ_WKZJ01000011.1, read as the reverse complement.
TCTCGCGGAAGATGTAGCGGTACACTTCTTTGTCATAGAAGCCCAGCACCTTGATAGTGGCAAGCTCCTTTTTGCGCTCGGCAAGGTTGACGCTGATCAGGTTGTACAGCACCACCGCCGCCAGCGCCGCCGCGCACACGATGATCAGTACCACCACGTAGTTCAGGCTGCCGATCAGGCTGCCGAACATGGAGGTGGTGTCCTCGGTGAAGCTGACGCTGCTCACATAGTTGCAGCCCAGCAGCTTTGTGCGCAGGGCGTTGTACTCCGCCTCGGTGGTACAGCCGGTCAGGCCGTAGACGGTGTTCCACTCCGGCGTGCTGCCCAGCAGGGCCTGCAGCTGCGCATTGGAGAGATACAGCCGGGTGAACATGTAGTTCTCGGTAATGCCGGTCAGCACCAGCGGCACGCGGCTTCCGTCTGCAGCCTCCACATAGAACGTATCGCCCACGCTCAGCTCCAGATTCAGGGCCGTTTTTTCGGTCAGGATCACGCTGTCCTCTTCAAAGGGAATGGGGTCGTGGCCCACCCGGGTGCGGAAGGTGAAGTATTCGGTCATCCGGGCATCGTCCTCCGCGCCTACGATGCTGACATCGGCGCTCCCGCCCTCTTCATTATAAAGGGTGGTGGACTTTGTGTAGAACGCGCCCCAGCTGCGGACCGCACTGCTGCTATCCAGCGTGTCGGCAAGGCCTTGCTCCATGGTCAGCGCCTTTTCATCGCTGAGCGAGATGGTGAGATCGTTGTGGGTCAGCTGCCTGGACTGCTTGTCCACGATGGGCAGGATGGAATCCTGAATGCCAAAACCGATCAGCAGCAGCGCCGTGCAGCCTGCCACGCCCAGCACTGTCATGAAGAAGCGCTTTTTGTAGCGGAACAGGTTGCGGGCTGTGGTCTTTTGGGAGAAGCTCATGTGCTGCCACAGTGGGGTGATGTACTCCAAAAAGATGCGCTTGCCTGCCACCGGGGCCCGGGGCAGCAGCAAAGCTGCAGTCTTTTCCTTCAGGCTGGCACGGCAGGCGTTCCATGTAGCAAAACCGATGACGGCCGCGCTGATGGCTACGCTGGCTGCCGCCATGCCGGGGTAAAAGTGCAGCGTAAAGGTGGACATGCTGAAGATCATCTGGTAAGCATACCAGATGATGAGCGGGAACACCACAAAACCGATGACCATGCCCACGATGCTGCCCAGCACGCTGGCGCTGAGGGCATAGAACAGATACTTTCCTGCGATCTTTGCGTTGGAGTAACCCAGAGCTTTCAGAGTACCCAGCTGCAGGCGGTTCTCGTCCACCATGCGGGTCATAGTAGTAGTGGCCACCAACGCCGCCACCAGGAAGAAGAACACCGGGAACACCCGTGCAATGGCATCCATGCGGTCGGCATACTGCTCAAAGGTGACAAAGCTCACGGTGGAGCTGCGGTCCAGCACATACCACTCGCCGCTCTTGATCTGGCTCACCTGCTCCTCGGCATCGTTCAGCTGGGCAAGGCCGTCGGCCAGCTGCTGTTCGGCATCGGCCTTCCGGCTCTCGTACTCCGCGCGGGAATCGGCCAGCTGCTGCACGCCGTCGTTGTACTGCTGCCAGCCTTCGTCCAGCCGGGTGCGTGCCGCATCAAACTGGGTGTAGGCTGTGGCCGTGCCGGTGGTGAGCTGCAGCTGACCCTGCAGAAGCTTTACCTTCATCTGGCGCAGTGCTGCCTTTGCCTCAGTCACCAGCTGCTCGTTGGAAAGGCTGGACGAAGAGATCAGCCCCTGTGCATACATCTGGCGCTTGCCCGCGTCCAGCTGGGCCTGATAGCCGTTCAGCTGGCCGCTGATGTTGTCGTAAGCATCCTGCGCCTTCTGCAGGGCATCCCGCAGCTCGGTGTACTCTTCATCGGCAGGTTCCGCTTCGTCCAGCGCTTTCTGTGCGTTGTGCAGAGCCGTTTCGGCATAGCCCAGCAGCGGGTCGGCCACCTTTTTCAGGTTCACCAGCATCTCGATCTGTTGCAGCTGATCCTCAAATTCCAGCAGTTGTTCCTCGCCGCTCACCAGCTCGTCCGCACCGCCCTGCATGGTATCCGGCAGGGCCTTTTTGTTGGCGGCAAGCTCCGCTTCGCCCGCGTCCAGCTGGGCTTTGGCGCTGTCCAGCTGTGCCTGTGCATCGGCCAGCTGCTGCTCTGCCTCCGCAAACTGACGGTCTGCTTCGGCTTTTTTGTCGTTGTACTCGGCCCGGGCGTCGGCCAGCTCTGCACTGGCGTCCTCGATCAGCTCCGCCCGCCGGGCCGTGCACTGTGCGCCGCTGATGGCCTTTACCCTTGCGGCTGTGTCATCCACTGTCGCCTGATACTCGTCCGAGTAATTATCATACAGGCCGGCATTTTTTACTTTGAGATAGCACGCCGTATAATAATCCGTGGTCAGGCTGCCTTCCGGCAGGAACACAATATCATCCAGCTGGCCGTCACCGGCGGTGCTGCTCTCCTTGTCCGTGGAAAAATGCTGCGGGTCCTGCACGGTGCCCACTACCGTGAACTGCTTCCGGCTCACATGTTCGGTGTCCTCCGGCATGGTGAGCACCGTGCCCGGCTCCACCGGGTCGCCGTAGCCCATCACATGCACCACGCACTCGTCCGGGGCCTCAGGCATCCGGCCCGAGAGCAGCACCAGACGGTTCATATTTTCTGCCGTGTCGGCCCCGGGGTCGGCGGGCAGCTGCTGCAGGCGCACCACCGCCGTCTCGCTCTGGCCCTGCCACTGGGCCTCCACGTCCTGATATTTCACCGGCTGCACAGCCTCCACGCCATCCACGGCGGCAATGGCGGCAATGTCCTCCTCCGAAAGGCCCAGCGTGGACAGCACCCGCAGGTCGAACACGTTCTGCTGCACGTAGTATTTCTGCCCGGCGATGCGCATGCTGGGCGCAAAACTCATCAGGCCGGTCAGCATCATCACGCCCAGCGCTACGATGCCGAACAGCGAGACCATGCGGCTCAGGTTGTCCTTCATTTCCCGCAGGATGTTTTTACGATAACTTTTCAGCACAGCTCTCACCACTCAATCTCCTGCACCGGCACAGGGTGCTCGTTGACCTGATTGGAGACGATCTTGCCGCTGCGCACCTGAATGATGCGGTCTGCCATCGCCGTCAGGGCGGTGTTGTGGGTAATAACGATCACCGTGCGGCCGGTGCGGCGGCAGGTATCCTGCAAAAGGGCCAGCACCTGCTTACCGGTCTTGTAATCCAGTGCACCGGTGGGCTCGTCGCAGAGCAGCAACTTGGGGTTTTTGGCCAGTGCGCGGGCAATGGACACCCGCTGCTGCTCGCCGCCGGAAAGCTGAGCCGGGAAGTTGTTCAGCCGCTCTCCCAGACCCACGCTGCGCAGGGTCTCTTTGGGGTCCAGCGGGTCGCGGCAGATCTCGCTGGCCAGCTCCACGTTCTCCAGTGCGGTCAGGTTCTGCACAAGGTTGTAGAACTGGAACACAAAGCCCACGTCGTACCGGCGGTAGGTGGTGAGCTCTCTGGCGGTAAAGTGGCTCACGTTCTGGCCGTCCAGCCAGACATTGCCCTCGTCGCAGCTGTCCATGCCTCCAAGGATATTCAGCAGGGTGGTCTTACCTGCGCCGGAAGGCCCCACGATGATGCAGAACTCCCCCTTATCCACATAGAAATTCAGGTGGTCTGCGGCGGCGATCTTCACACTGCCGGTCTGATAGTATTTGCAAACGTCCTCAAACTCCACAAAATGCTCCATGGCGTTTTTTCCTTTCTATCGGGAATGCATACTGTTTCAATTTAACTATAACATCTCCCGGCAGACTTTGCAAAGACATCTGCGCAAATTTTCAAAAACTTAACAGAAAAGCGCAAAAAGGGCCGCTGCACATCTCTGCGTGCAGCAGCCCTTTCATCATTTGATCTCGGCGGTCAGCGCCCCACGATCAAATCGCGGCGGCAGCGCAGGCCCACGGTGAGGAAGGTGTTTTCGCCCAGTCGGCGCAGCACCACGCGGTCGGTGCCCTTCTGGCCCTCCACCAGCAGAGACAGGTTCAGGGTGGTGGAGCCCTTCTCAGTCTGGACCACCAGCGTGCTCACACCCTCGTTCAGCAGGGTCTGCATGTCCTGCACGGTGGTGCGGAAGGTAGCAGAACCGGCGGGCACATCCAGCGTCAGCACACTGTCCTTCTGGCGGGCAGTGTACAGCTCTTCTCTGCCGAACAGGCCCTTGACGGTGTAGCGGGCCTCGCTCTTTTTCGCCGCTGCATCTGCGGACGGGGCGGCCAGCTCATCGCCGGAGATCAGCATGATATTGCCCTGAATGGGGTTTCCCTCCGGTGCACCGTAGCCGCCGTAGTTGGGGTCCTTTTCGCCGATCGCCACATCGGCGCTGTGCAGGGCGATATCCCCCTGCACCATCTGCTCCTGCGGGGGCAGATAGCCTGCGGCAGCAGGGTCGTTGATGTCTGCCTCTGCGGCAAATGCGCCCACGCTCAGCATGGCGGCAGCACCCAGCACTGCAGCGGTGGTGGTGACGGTACGGACAAATTTATGGTTCAGTTTCATTTGGAATACCTCCGTTGACGGCGGTTTTGCACCGCACATTTTTGTTTTGTGGAAAACCATGGTCTGCCATGCGGTGTAATACAAAACCGCCGCATCTGTCTTATAAACGGATGCGGCGGCGGGATTATTGCAGCAGGCTAAAAAAAATTTTTGGCAGCTCTGCCGCCGGGGTCACTGGGCCTGTGCCGGTTCCCGGTTCAGGATCTCCATGAACTCCTCGCCGGTGATAGTCTCTTTCTGGTACAAATACTGTGCCAGCTCATCCAGCTTGGCGCGGTTGTCGGTCAGGATGCGGACAGCCTTTTCGTGCTGGGCCCGGACCAGCTCCACCACCTTCTGGTCGATCTCGCGCTGGGTCTGCGCCGAGCAGGCCAGCGAGGTGTCACCGCCCAGATACTGGTTGTTCACGGTCTCCAGCGCCACCATGTCAAAGTCCTTGCTCATGCCGTAGCGGGTAAGCATGGCGCGGGCAAGCTTGGTGGCCTGCTCGATATCGTTGGAGGCACCGGTGGTGATGGATCGGAACACCACTTCCTCGGCGGCGCGTCCGCCGGTAAGGGTGGCGATCTTGTTTTCCAGCTCTTCCTTGCTCATCAGGTAGTGGTTGCCCTCGTCCACCTGCATGGTGTAACCCAGTGCGCCGGAGGTGCGGGGGATAATGGTGATCTTCTGCACAGGGGCAGAGTTGGATTGCTTGGCCGCCACCAGTGCATGGCCGATCTCGTGGTAGGCCACGATGCACTTTTCCTTGTCGGTGAGGATGGAGTTCTTCTTCTGGTAGCCTGCAATGACCACCTCGATGCTCTCCTCCAGATCGGCCTGCGTCACGCTCTTACGGCCTGCACGCACAGCGCGCAGAGCTGCTTCGTTGACAATGTTGGCAAGTTCCGCACCGGATGCACCGGAAGCCATGCGGGCCACAGTGTTGAAGTCGATGCCCGGGGCCAGCGCCACCTTTTTGGCGTGCACTTTCAAAATCTCTTCGCGGCCCTTAAGGTCGGGCAGCTCCACCGGCACACGGCGGTCAAAACGTCCGGGACGGGTCAGCGCCGGGTCCAGCGAATCCGGGCGGTTGGTAGCCGCCAGAATGATGACGCCGGTGTTGCTCTCAAAGCCGTCCATCTCGGTGAGCAGCTGGTTCAAAGTCTGCTCACGCTCGTCGTTGCCGCCGAGATTGCCGCTGTTGCGCTTCTGACCGATGGCATCGATCTCATCGATGAACACGATGCAGGGGGCCTTTTCCTTGGCCTGCCGGAACAGGTCGCGCACCTTGGATGCGCCCATGCCCACGAACATCTCCACGAATTCAGAACCGGAAATGGAGAAGAACGGCACGTTGGATTCGCCTGCCACGGCCTTGGCCAGCATGGTCTTGCCGGTGCCCGGAGGGCCCACCAGCAGGATGCCCTTGGGCATGGATGCGCCAATGCTCTCGTACTTGCCGGGGTCGTGCAGGTAATCCACGATCTCCTGCAGGTTTTCCTTGGCTTCATCCTCACCGGCCACATCCGCAAAGCGGATGCCGTGGGTGGACTGCACATAGACCTTGGCGTTGGACTTGCCCACGCCGCCGAACATCATGGACCCCGGGCCGCCGCCGGCCTTTTCCATCAGCTTTTTGTTCATCTGGTTGCCGATGAAGCTGAACAACAGGATGGGCAGCAGGAACCAGATCAGGAAATTGAGCATCGGCGACCCCTGCTCCACGATCTCGCTGGAAAACTGTGCTCCGGCATCATACAGGCGCTGGGTAAGCTCCGGGTCGTTCATCAGGCCGGTCTTGTAGACCTGCTTTTCCTCTTTATCGGTAAAAATGATCTGGTTGGATTCAATATCCACACGGCCGATGTTCTTTTCCTCGGTCATGGTCATAAAGGTACCGTAGTCCACTTCCTCCACCTGACGCTCGCTCATCCACGGCAGCAGCACAAGGTTGAGCAGCAGCAGGACCGCCAGCACGATGGCGTAGTAAATCGCCAGCGGCTTTTTGGAAGGTTTGACTTCTTTCATGTGGCAATTCCTCCTTTGGTTCCTGATGCAAGTAGTATAGCACAGTAAAACCGGGCGCAACAGCAATTCGAGCACAACTTTCCAAAAACTTAGCAAATTGTTAACATTAACGCCTCGTGCATAATTTTGGAAAATTCTGCCCCTTATTTTGTGAAATTGTTTCATTTTGAGAATGAGTCAGATTGCTTGACACTGCCCGCGAATCATGCTAAACTTAGTCCACTTTGAAAAAAGCACAAATGCGTTGACGGGGAAAAAACGATTTTCTTCTGCGTATAGAGAGCCGCCGGGTGGTGCAAGGCGGGTGCAGAGGGTTTCGGTTACTGGCCCCTGAGCGGCAGGGCTGAACACACAAGTAGGCTCTGACGGATGTCCACCGTTACAAGGACAGCGATTCGCCGCAAAAAGCCGATCGTGCAAAGCGGCTGTGCCCAAAGGCGCAGCAAAGAGAGTGGTACCACGGATGCCCTGTAGTTTGAACTTTACAGGCTCTCGTCTCTCAAGGTTTTCGCCTTGAAAGACGAGAGCCTTTTCGTATATCTGCCTTTTGGAAGCAGGCTTGCCCTCTCCGTCACGGCTTACGCCGTGCCACCTCTCCCAAAGTGAGAGGCCTTGGCAGTACGGCAAAGTTTTCGGTTTTGCCAAGGGCTCCCCCCTTTGGGGGAGCTGTCGAACGAATGTGAGACTGAGAGGGCAAGGACGCTCACAAAGAGCATGGAGCAAGAAGTGTAAATTGTTTGGGAGGACGCGCAAATGATGGACGCAACCAAGTACGCTCCGGGTTACTACCCGGTACCCGCAGGCTATGACAGCTGGGTAAAGAAGGATCACATTGAAAAAGCCCCCGCATGGTGCAGTGTGGACCTGCGCGACGGCAATCAGGCACTGATCGTGCCCATGAGCCTTGAGGAAAAGCTGGAGTTCTTCCAGATGCTGGTCAAGATCGGCTTCAAGGAGATCGAGGTGGGCTTCCCTGCCGCCAGCGATACCGAGTACGAGTTCCTGCGCACCCTGATCGAGAAGAACATGATCCCCGAGGATGTCACCGTGCAGGTGCTGACCCAGTGCCGTGACCACATCATCCGCAAGACCTTCGAGGCCGTCAAGGGCGCACCCCGCGCGGTGATCCACTTCTACAATTCCACCTCTGTGGCCCAGCGCGAGCAGGTGTTCCACAAGAGCAAGGAGGAGATCAAGAAGATTGCCACCGACGGCGCAAAGCTGGTCAAGCAGCTCAGTCAGGAGTACGAGGGCAACTTCCTGTTCGAGTACAGCCCCGAGAGCTTCACCGGCACCGAAGTGGACTACGCCGTGGATGTGTGCAATGCCGTGCTGGACATCATGCAGCCCACCCCGGACCGTCCCATGATCATCAACCTGCCCGTTACCGTGGAAATGAGCATGCCGCACGTCTACGCAAACCAGATCGAGTACTGCGACAAGCACCTGAAATACCGTGACAGCGTGATCATCTCCACCCATCCCCACAACGACCGCGGCACCGGCGTGGCCTGCGCAGAGCTGGCCGTGCTGGCGGGTGCACAGCGGGTGGAGTGCTGCCTGTTCGGCAACGGCGAGCGCACCGGCAACGTGGACGCGGTGACGCTGGCCATGAACATGTACAGCCACGGCGTGGACCCCAAGCTGGACTTCTCCGATATGCCGGACATCTGCGCCACCTACGAGCGTGTGACCCGGATGCACATTTACGAGCGCACCCCCTACGCCGGTCAGCTGGTGTTTGCCGCTTTCTCCGGCAGCCATCAGGATGCCATTGCAAAGGGCATGGCCTACCGCAAGGAGCATGGCGAACACCGCTGGACCTGCCCCTACATCCCCGTTGACCCCCACGACATCGGCCGCACCTACGATGCCGATGTGATCCGCATCAACAGCCAGAGCGGCAAGGGCGGCATCGGCTTTGTGCTGGAACAGAACTTCGGCTACAACCTGCCGCCCAAGATGCGCGAGGCGCTGGGCTACAAGGTCAAGAGCGTTTCCGACCACAGCCACAAGGAGCTGAGCGCAAACGAGGTGCTGCACATCTTCGAGGATGCCTTCCTCAACCGTTGCAAGCCGCTCAACGTTCTGGAAGCCCACTTTGCACAGGTGGGCGGCATCACCGCCACCGTCGCGCTGGAGCTGAACGGTCAGCGCAAGGTGGTCACCTCGGTGGGCAATGGCCGTCTGGACGCTGTGGCAAACGCCATCCAGAGCGCCACCGGCATGGAGTTCCACCTCGAGACCTACTCCGAGCACAGTCTGGACGAAGGCTCCACCTCCCGCGCTGCCTCCTACGTCGGCCTTGTCTGGGGCGATAACACCGTCACATGGGGTGCCGGTACCGACACCGATATCATCGTGGCTGGCATCAAGGCACTGGTGAGCGCCATCAATAATAAATAATTAAAAAGAGGGCAGCGTCCTCGCCCTCTCCGTCACGGCTTACGCCGTGCCACCTCTCCCAAAGGGAGAGGCCTTGGCAAAGAGATGAAGTTTACGTGGACTGCCAAAGGCTCTCCCTTTGGGAGAGCTGCTGAGCGAAGCGAAGCTGAGAGGGCAAGCCGCCTATCCAATAGAGAGTATCAAAAGGAGAGTACCATCATGGGAATGACCCTGACGCAGAAAATTCTTGCCGCACATGCCGGTCTTGCCGAGGTCAAGGCAGGCCAGCTCATCAATGCAAAGCTGGACATCGTGCTGGGCAACGATATCACCACCCCGGTTGCCATCAACGAGTTTGAAAAGGCCGGTTTTGACGGTGTGTTCGACAAAGAGCACATTGCCATCGTGCTGGACCACTTTGTGCCCAACAAGGACATCAAGAGCGCCACCCAGTCCAAGCAGTGCCGCGAGTTCGCCAACAAATACGATATCCTCAACTTCTACGATGTGGGCCAGATGGGCATTGAGCACGCCCTGCTGCCGGAAAAAGGCATCGTGACCGCAGGCGACTGCGTGATCGGTGCGGACAGCCACACCTGCACCTATGGTGCACTGGGTGCCTTCTCCACCGGTGTCGGCTCCACCGATATGGCTGCCGGCATGGCCACCGGCATGGCATGGTTTAAGGTGCCCTCTGCCATCAAGTTCGTGCTCAAGGGCAAGTTCGGCCCCCGCGTCTCCGGCAAGGACCTGATCCTGCACATCATCGGCATGATCGGTGTGGACGGCGCACTGTACAAATCCATGGAGTTCACCGGCCCGGGCGTTGCCAGCCTGACGATGGACGACCGCCTGTGCATCTGCAACATGGCCATCGAAGCCGGTGCCAAGAACGGCATCTTCCCCGTAGACGATGTGACCAAGGCTTACCTCAAGGGCCGCAGCCAGCGTGAGCCGGTGTTCTTTGAGGCCGACCCGGATGCCGAGTACGAAAAGACCATTGAGATCGATCTGGACAAGCTGGAACCCACCGTCAGCTACCCCCACCTGCCCGAGAACACCCACCTTGCCAGCGAGGGCAAGGACATCAAGATCGATCAGGTTGTGATCGGCAGCTGCACCAACGGCCGTCTGGAGGACATGGAAGCCGCCTACAACGTGCTCAAGGGCAAGCACATTGCCAAGGGCGTGCGCGGCATCATCATCCCCGCCACCATGGCCGTTTACAAGGAATGCATCCTGCGCGGCTGGACCACTGCCTTTATTGATGCAGGCTGCATCGTGTCCACCCCCACCTGCGGCCCCTGTCTGGGCGGCTACATGGGCATTCTGGCCGAGGGCGAGCGCTGCGTTTCCACCACAAACCGCAACTTTGTGGGCCGCATGGGCCATGTGAAGAGCGAGGTCTACCTTGCTTCTCCCGCCACTGCCGCCGCCAGCGCACTGACCGGCTGCATCACCGACCCCCGCACGGTCTGATCGGAAAGGAGCACAACAATGAACGCAAAAGGTTCTGTTTTCAAATACCCGGACAACGTGGATACCGATGTCATCATCCCGGCCCGCCACCTGAACACGCAGGATGCCAAAGAGCTGGCCAGCCACTGCATGGAGGACATCGACAAGGACTTCGTCAAGAAGGTGAAGGACGGCGACATCATGGTGGGCGGCTGGAACTTCGGCTGCGGCTCCTCCCGTGAGCACGCACCGCTGTGCATCAAGACCGCCGGCATCTCGGTCGTGATCGCCAAGAGCTTTGCCCGCATCTTCTACCGCAACAGCATCAACATCGGTCTGCCCATCATGGAGTGCCCGGAGGCTGTGGATGCCATCAATGCGGGCGACACCGTGAGCGTGGACTTTGACACCGGTGTCATTACCGACGAGACCAACGGCAAGGTGTTCCATGCCGAGCCCTTCCCGCCGTTCATTCAGGAGATCATCTCCGCCGGTGGACTGATGAAGTCCATCAAGGCGAAGCAGTAAGGCAAACTCCTTCCGTCTCGCATTCGCTCGACAGCTCCCTCACAGAGGGAGCCTCTGGCGAAGAGGGAAAGTTTCCGATTTTGCCAAAGCCTCCCTCTCAGAGGGAGGTGGCATCGCTCAGCGATGACGGAAGGAGTTTCATTCATAAAAGGAGTACCACCAATGGAAAAAAACATTGCTGTCATCTGGGGCGACTGCTCCAGCCCGGAGATCGTCAAGCAGACCATCCGTGTGCTTGACAAGGTGGCCGAAAAGTACGGCCACACCTTCCACTACACCGACGCTGCCATGGGCGGCGAAGCCATTGACAAGTACGGCGACCCGCTGCCCCAGCACGAGCTGGACAAGTGCCTTGCCGCGGACAGCGTCCTGCTGGGTGCCGTGGGCGGCCCCAAGTGGGAGGGCCTGCCCGGTGAGCAGCGCCCGGAGAAGGGCCTGCTGCGTCTGCGTGCAGGCATGGGCCTGTACTCCAACAACCGCCCGGCCAAGATCTGGCCGCAGCTGGCTCCTGCCAGCCCCCTGAAGCCCGAGATCGTGGCACAGGGCATCGATTTCATCATCGTGCGTGAGCTGATCGGCGGCGTATACTTTGGCAATCACGAGACCCACACCCTCGCCAGCGGCGAGAAGCAGGCCATCGACTCCATGCCCTACGCGGAGCACGAGATCGAGCGCATCGGCCGCATCGGCTTTGAGACCGCACGCAAGCGCCGCAAGAAACTGTGCTGCGTGGACAAGGCAAACGTTTTGGACACCAGCCGTCTGTGGAGAAGCGTGATGCACCGCCTGCAGGCCGAATACCCGGATGTAGAATACAGCGAGATGTTCGTGGACAACTGCGCCATGCAGATCGTCAAGAACCCCGCCCAGTTCGACGTGATCGTTACCGAGAACATGTTCGGCGACATCCTGTCGGACGAGGCTTCCATGATCACCGGCTCCATCGGCATGATCCCGTCCTCCTCTCTGGGCGACGGCACCCGCGGCCTGTATGAGCCCATCCACGGCTCGGCCCCCGATATTGCGGGCAAAGACATCGTGAACCCCACCGCCTGCATTCTGTCTGCCGCCATGATGCTGCGCTACTCCTTCGGCATGGCCGAGGAGGCCGATGCCATTGAGACCGCCGTGAACAAGGTGCTGGACAAGGGCCTGCGCACCGCCGACAACATGAGCGAGGGCTGCACCTGCCTTGGCTGCACCGCCATGGGCGATGCCATTCTGGCCGAGATCTGAGTTTTTCCATAACGCACAAAGGGGAACGACAGCCGTCGTTCCCCTTTTCGTCTGCACAAAAAAGAGCAGCTGTTCCCAGCTGCCCTTCCGTGATACAGTTTCTTACTTGGTGCCGTAGATGCGGTCGCCTGCGTCGCCCAGACCGGGAACGATATAGCCGTTCTCGTTCAGGTGGTCATCCTCTGCGCCGAGGTAGATGTCCACATCAGGGTGTGCCTCGTGCAGGGCCTTGATGCCTTCCGGAGCGGCGATCAGGCCGATGAACTTGATGCGCTTTGCGCCATGCTTCTTGATCTGGGTGATGGCATCGATGGCGCTGCCGCCGGTAGCCAGCATCGGGTCCAGAACCAGAACATCGCGCTCTGCAATGTCCTGCGGCAGCTTGCAGAAGTACTCCACAGGCTGCAGGGTCTCCTCGTCGCGGTACAGGCCGATGAAGCCCACCTTTGCAGCGGGCAGCAGGGTCAGCATACCGTCCAGCATACCCATGCCTGCGCGCAGGATGGGCACCAGAGCCAGCTTGCGGCCAGCCAGCACCTTGGTCTTTGCCATGGTGATGGGTGTTTCGATCTCCACCTCTTCCAGAGGCAGGTCACGGGTCGCTTCGTAGCACAGCAGGGTCGCGATCTCGCCAACGAGGTCACGGAACTCCTTGGTGCCGGTCTGCTTGTTGCGCAGAATGCTCAGCTTGTGCTGCAGCAGCGGATGCTCAACGATCATCGGGGTCATAAAAACACGCTCCTTATTTTAAATAGATAACTCTATCGGGTCCAAGATTACGATTTAAAACAGCTCCGCATACGCTTCGCCATGATCAGCGGTTCTCCAGTGCGGTCAGCTTGTCGATGCGGCGCTGATGGCGGCCGCCCTCAAACTCCGTATTCAGGAAGAGATCCACCAGCTGGCAGGCAAGGCCGGGGCCGACCACGCGGCCGCCCATGCACAGAGCATTGGCGTCGTTATGGCGGCGGGTATACTCGCAGCTGAAGCTGTCAGAGCAGCAGCAGGCACGAATGCCCTTGATCTTGTTTGCTGCCATGCTGATGCCCACGCCGGTGCCGCAGAACAGCAGTGCCTTGCTGCACTCGCCGCTCACAACTGCATCGCAGGCGGGCACGGCCATATCGGGGTAATCCACGCTGTCGGTGCTATGGGTGCCAAAATCGATGTATTCCAGCCCCAGCTCCTTCAGATGCGCCTTGACAGCTTCTTTCAGTTCAAATCCGCCGTGGTCAGCGGCCAGTGCAATGGGTTTTGCCATGGAAATGTTCCTTTCTCTCAGTCACGCAGGGTTTTATGCCTGCTCCTTGTTTTGGGCGGCATTGGCTGCAGCTTCTGCTGCAAGGCGCTCTGCGCGCTCCCGCTCGGCCTGACTCAGGCGGTGGTAGTCCGGCAGCAGAGCCTCCGGCAGCACAGCCTTTCTGGCTTCGGCCATCTGCTTTGCCACAAGAGCCACTGCAGCAGCACGTCCGCCGCGCAGGGCCGCAGGTGCCTGCAGCACGCCCGGCACACTGCCGTATTTATTATAGCACAGAGATGCGCCATCACCAACAAAAAACAGGGGCTTTTTGCAATTTTCTACAAAATCGGCCAGATCTGCCACCGCCCGGGCATCGTCTTCCAGCAGGCGGCTGTGGGTGGCAAGGTCGAACGCGGCACTGTATACCTGCGCACGGCGGGCATCCAGTGCGCACAGCACGGTGCCCTCGCCCGTGTGGGCTGCGGCCAGTGCTTCCAGCGTGGAGACCGGTGCGCACAGCGTTTCCCGCGGGAAGGCCAGACCCTTGACCGCCGCCAGACCGATGCGCAGCCCGGTAAAACTGCCGGGGCCTGCGTTGACACCGTACAAGTCAATATCTGCACAGGTCATGCCGCACATCTTCAGGCAGGTGTCGATCATGGGCATCAGCGTTTCGCTGTGGGTCATGCCTGCGTCCAGATACACCTCGTACAGCAGGCGGTCATCCTGCAAAAGAGCCACACCAGCCGTTTTGCCCGCTGTATCCACAGCTAAGATGTTCATAGCGTTACCCCCTCAATGGTGATCCTGCGGGTATTTTCGTCCACGCGCTGGATATCCACCCGGATGGGGTTTTCCAGTGCCAGCAGGTCTGCAAAGTTCTCGCTCCACTCTGCTGCCACAATGGCCCCCTGATCCAAATAATCGTAAAAGCCTGCAGCACACAGGTCGTTCTCAGTGGAAATACGGTACAGGTCAAAGTGCGCCAGCGGCTTTGGGCCGCGGTAGTAGTTCACAATGGCAAAGGTTGGGCTGGACACCGGGTCGGTGCAGCCAAGGCCCTCGGAAAGGCCCTCGGTAAAAGCGGTCTTGCCCGCGCCCAGCCCGCCGGTGAACGCAACCAGCGAACCCGGTGCCAGCACTGCGGCCATACGGGCACCCAACGCCACCGTCTCGGCGCGGGAGTGGGTGATATATTCTGACATGAAGCTTACCTCATTTTATAAAGCAAAAGGGACGGCAGAATGCTCTGCCGCCCTTTAGTATAATATACTTTGTGCAAAAGTGCAATGCCGTGTGTTGCTTACGCCGCCGCATCCACATCCGCTGCCGTGTAGGGGTTAGGCAGTGCAGCGCTTCGGTCTCCGCTGAGCATCGCATAGGATGCCGCCGCATGGGACCGTCTGCCGCCCTGCTCATTGTACCAGATGATATCATCGGTGCCGTAGATGCTCTTGGCATAGTCCACGGCCTGTTCCAGCGTTTCGCCCTCGATCATCCGGTTTACAGCGGCCCACAGCATACTGCGGGAATACACCGAGTAGACATTGTTCACATAGCCCATCACCGCCTTGGCACCGCCTGCCAGCAGGCCGTCTGCCATAGAGGTATCCACATGGCCGTTCTTGCCGTAGAACTCGCAGGTCTCGCTGAGCACGATGCCATTGCCGTGGTAGGCACTGCGGAAGAAATCGCCGTTGACGGCATACATACCGTTCACCTTGACCACGCGGTGGGCCAGCAGGTCAAAGCCATAGCGCAGATCGCTCCAGAAATCCGATCTCTCGGTCAGCAGGATCAGCGGTTCCGTGGTAGTCTTTTTGAACAGCCAGCCGTATTCATAGGTGTAGTACGCGCCGTGGGTGCTCAGGATGCACAGGTCGTAGCGGCCCATCCTGCGCAGGTCGGATACAGTAACGGTGGTATCCAGATCCGTCTGCAGGCCCACCGAATCCCAATAGGTCTGCATGTAGGCATAATACGGGTAGCGGGTGCTGTTGATCGTGTTGTCAAACGCATAATAGATCGCCGCCGTGCCCACCCGCTTGTTCTCTGCCAGCTCCTGCAGCTGGCTCTCGTCCAGCTCCGGCAGGGCTGCGGTGTTCTCCTCCTCCGGGTCGGTAAGCAAGATGCCGCCCAGCGCGCCGCAGCTGTAGGTAAAGCTGATCATGCCGTTTTCGGCATCGGTGTAGACAGACCCCTGCTTCACAAGGCCCTGTGCGGTCAGCGCATCCAGCTGCTGCAAAGCAGCATCTGTGCGCTCGTCCTCGGTCATCTGTGCATAGTCGCTGCCTCCGGTCAGTGCGGTCACAGCAGCATCTGCCTGCTGCATCTCGCGCACATCTGTGGCCGAAAGGCTCTGCTGCACAGCCGCCTGTTCTTCCGGCTGCTGTGCAAAAGCCGCTGTGGGCAGCGCTGTGAGCGCGAAAGCCAAAGCGCACAGTGCACACCCAAAACGGCGGAGCATATCGTGTTCCATTCCCATTTCCTCCGGGCATATCTGCCGCCCAATGCGGCACGCCGCCCTTTTCCAGCAGGCATCTTCCTGCCATTTTCTTTGCGCGGCAGGCGCTCTGCAAAGGAGCTTTCTGCTGCACCTTCATTGTAGATGGTGCGGTCTGCTTTGTCAAGCATTCGTGCGGATTTTGCAAAGCTGTCACACCCGGTGGATTGCAAACGGTGTGCAAGCTGTGTATAATAGGATAAACTGGGTTGGTATTGCCCGCTGCAGCGGCAAAACCCGGTGTGCATCTGGGAACGAAAGGTGGTGCTTTCTTGGAAAGCATTCGACAATATTTTAAACGAACGGATAAGATCTATCTGCTGCTGTGCATCTTCAGCAGCACCATGGCGGTGGTGGCTCTTGCCTCCTGGGCCGCAAAGCAGGGCAACGGCTTTGCCACGGACGAGATCACTGGTGCCATTACCGGCATCGGCGATTACCGCCGCGCGCTGGTGCAGGCCGGTGCGGCGGTGCTTGGCATCGTGATCGCGCTGCTTCTCTCCTGCATCGACTACCGCAGCCTTGTCAAGGTGTGGCCGGTGCATGTAGCCCTGACATGGGGTCTGGTGCTGCCCACGCTGTTCATCCGCAATGTGGCCATCGGCCCGCTGACCATCGGCTTCAACGCCGGTGACACCGACAACTACTCCTGGTACAAGCTGGGCGGCTTTACCTTCCAGCCCACGGAGCTGGCAAAGATCAGCTTTATCCTTACCTTTGCCATGCACCTGAACAATGTGCGCAGCCGCATCAACGAGCCAAAGGAGCTGGTAAAGCTTCTGCTGCATCTGGCCGTGCCCATCCTTATCATCCACATTCAGGGCGACGACGGCACCGCCATCATCTACGCCATCATCGGCTGCTGCATGATGTTTGCAGCGGGCCTGAGCTGGAAGTATATCATCGGTGCCATTTCGGCAGCAGCTGTGGCCGTGGCGGCGGCGTTTGCCTTTTTCAGCGATAAGATCGGCAAGGGCTACCAGTGGTACCGCATTCTGGCCGTTATCGACCCGGAGAATTCCACCGGCTGGGCACCCAACGAAGCCACTTGGAAAAACATCATCTACCAGCAGCAGCGCGGCGAGATCGCCATCGGCTCCGGCGGCATCTTCGGCAACGGCCTGTTCAGCGGCCGGTACTACAGCGTGCCCAATGCCCACAACGACTTTATTCTCAGCTGGATGGGCAATGTCATTGGCTTTGTGGGCCTGTGCATCGTGCTGGGGGCACTGCTGGCACTGGTGATCAAGACCTTTGCCACCGGTGCGCGCAGCGAGGACCTGCTGGGCAGCTATATCTGCGCCGGCATCGGCGGTGCTCTGATGGCTCAGATCGCCGTGAATGTAGGCATGAATCTGCGGGTGCTGCCGGTCATCGGCGTCACCCTGCCCTTTTATTCTGCGGGCGGCAGCTCGGTGCTGATGCTGTATATCTGCGTGGGGCTTGTGCTGTCGGTCTATATGCACAACACAAAGAGCCTGTTCGGGTAAGGCTCTGACGCACCGGTCTGTCTGTTCATCGTTTTCCACCTCTGTGATCCGGTTTTTTCTGATATACCAGACAAAAAATGGTTCAACTCTCTTGCAATCCGCCTGTACACATGGTAAAATTGTACAGAAGTTTGCAGTTTTATTGTGCAATAGGTGCAATAACTGTGTGGGAGAGTTTGGGGCTCTCCTGTTTTCATGTTATAGGATCAATGGAGTGAATCTAAGTATGACAACTGTAACCACTGCGCCAGAAGCGGAATACTGGCTGCAGACCGGTTGGATGGAGGAACCCGGCGCAGAGCTTGGCATCCGCAAGCCGATTACGATCGATCGTAAGACGAATCTTCACGAGCACCGCGCCTACTGGTGTGTGCGCCGTGCACAGGATATCTTCTTTTCTCTGCTGGCGCTGATCGCACTTTCCCCGCTGATGCTCCTCACCTGCATTGCAGTCTGGATCGACAGCCCGGGTGCAAGCCCGGTGTTCAGCCAGCTGCGGGTGGGCCGCAACGGCAAGCTGTTCCGGCTGTACAAGTTCCGTTCCATGTGCCCGAACGCTGAGAGCAAGCTCAACGATCTGCTGCAGGACAACGAGATGGACGGCCCGGTGTTCAAGATGAAGGACGATCCCCGCATCACCCGGGTGGGCCATTTCATCCGCAAGACCAGCATCGACGAGCTGCCTCAGCTGGTGAACATCCTCATGGGCGATATGAGCATCGTGGGCCCGCGCCCGGCTCTGCCCCGTGAGGTGGCCCAGTACACGCCCTATGAATGGCAGCGGCTGTACGTGACACCCGGCCTTTCCTGCTACTGGCAGATCGCCCCGCACCGCAACCAGCTGAGCTTTGAGGAGTGGATGGCGCTGGATGTGAAGTATGTCAAAGAGCGCAGCTTCCTGGTGGACTGGAAGATCATCTTTGCAACCTTCCGTGCGGTGCTGTTCGGCCACGGAGAATAAATTTTTGCCTGAGAAGTGACAAAGCCTGTCTGCTTTGCCGCTTTCTTTTTTTATCTATGGGCCTGCAGGAAAAAAACAGAGGGACGACGCGGGGTCGTTCCTCTGTTTTTGCTTAGATCATCAAATTACTTCAGCACAGCGCCCAGATTTGCACTGGTGACCATGCGTGCGTAGCGGCTGAGCCAGCCGGTCTTGATGTTGGGTTCGGGTGCAACATACTTTGCCTTGCGCTGGGCCAGAACTTCGTCGCTGACTTCCAGCGTGATGGAGGCATTGGGGATATCAATGTTGATGGTATCTCCCTCCTCGATCAGGCCGATGGGACCGCCGGAAGCAGCCTCCGGGCTGACATGGCCGATGGCTGCGCCGCGGCTTGCGCCGGAGAAGCGGCCATCGGTGATGAGGGCCACGGTCTTGTCCAGCTTCATGCCGGCCAGTGCGGAGGTGGGGTTCAGCATCTCACGCATACCGGGGCCGCCCTTGGGGCCTTCGTAGCGGATGACCACCACATCGCCCGGGACGATCTTACCTGCGTAGATGGAAGCAATGGCCTCGTCCTCGCTGTTGAACACGCGGGCCGGGCCGGAATGCTGCTGCATCTCGGGGGCCACGGCGCTGCGCTTGACCACACAGCCGTCCGGTGCAATGTTGCCCCACAGGATCTGCAGACCGCCGGTCTGGGAGTAGGGGTTGTCGATGGGACGGATGGCCTTGTCGTTCAGGATGTGTGCGCCCTTGATGTTCTCGCCCAGCGTCTTGCCGGTAACGGTGGGCACATCCAGATCCAACAGGCCCTTCTTGGCCAGCTCTGCCTGCACGGCGGGGATGCCGCCTGCGGCGTACAGGTCCGGCATGTGGGTGGGGCCGGCCGGTGCCAGATGGCACAGGTTCGGGGTCTTGGCGCTGATCTCATTGAACAGCTTCAGGTCGATGGGCACACCGGCCTCATAAGCGATGGCCAGCAGGTGCAGCACGGTGTTGGTGGAGCAGCCCAGAGCCATATCGCAGGTCAGAGCGTTGCGGATGGAGCGCTCGTTGATGATCTGGCGTGCGGTGATGCCCTTCTTGACCATATCCATAATGGCCATACCGGCGTGCTTTGCCAGCTGCAGACGCTTGGAGTAGACGGCAGGAATGGTGCCGTTGCCGGGCAGTGCGATGCCGATGGCCTCGCACAGGCAGTTCATGCTGTTGGCGGTGTACATGCCGGAGCAGCTGCCGCAGCTGGGGCAGCAGTTGCAGGTGCAGTCTTCCAGCTGATCCTCGGTGATCATACCGGCCTTGTAGGCACCCACAGCCTCGAACATCTTGGAAAGGCTGACCTCTTCGCCGCCGTAGGTACCGGCCAGCATGGGGCCGCCGGAGCAGACCACAGCGGGCACATCCATGCGCACCGCTGCCATCACCATGCCGGGCACGATCTTATCGCAGTTGGGCACCAGCACCAGACCGTCCAGCTGGTGGGCCATGAGCATGGTCTCCACGCTGTCGCAGATCAGCTCACGGGATGCAAGGCTGTACTTCATGCCCACATGGCCCATGGCGATGCCGTCGCACACGCCAATGGAGGGGATCAGGATGGGCGTGCCGCCTGCCATCTCAACGCCGGCCTTGACGGCATCGGCGATCTTGTCCAGATTCATATGGCCGGGCACGATCTCGCTGTAGGCGCTCACCACGCCGATCAGCGGGCGCTCCAACTCTTCCTTGGTGTAGCCCAGTGCGTAGAACAGGCTTCGGTTCGGGGCGCGCTCCGAACCCTTGGTCACGTTGTCACTTCTCATTGTTTATTCCTCTTTTTCTTATAGCAAAAGACTCCCTCCCAAAGGAGGGAGCCTTTCTTAGTTTTAAAAGCAACTTTTGGCTGAACTCCTTCCGTCATCGCTTGCGCGATGCCACCTCCCTCACGGAGGGAGGCTTCACGCTGCGGTCAGACAAAAGGCTCCCTCTTTGAGGGGGCTGTCGCCGCAGGCGACTGGGGGAGTTAATTACTTCTTCAGCCAGCTCATCATGCCGCGCAGCTCTGCGCCGACCTTCTCGATGGGCAGCTCTGCTTCCATGCGGCGCTTTGCCAGGAAGTGCACCTTGCGGCCGCCGTTGGGGCTCATCTCGGTCAGGAACTCGGAAGCGAAGGTGCCGTCCTGGATCTCGGTCAGAACCTTCTTCATTTCCTTGCGGGTCTCGGCGGTGATCAGGCGCTTGCCGGTGCGGTAGTCGCCGTACTCAGCGGTGTTGGAGATGGAGTAACGCATCTTGGAGAAGCCGCCCTCGTTGATCAGGTCAACGATCAGCTTCATCTCGTGGCAGGTCTCAAAGTATGCCATCTCGGGCTCGTAGCCAGCTTCCACCAGCGTATCGAAACCGGCGTGGATCAGCTCGGAAACGCCGCCGCACAGCACTGCCTGCTCACCGAACAGATCGGTCTCGGTCTCCTCCTTGAAGGTGGTCTGCAGGATGCCTGCACGGCCAGCGCCGATGCCGGAAGCGTATGCCAGAGCAATATCCTTAGCCTTGCCGGTGTAGTCCTGCTCCACGCAGATCAGAGAGGGGCAGCCCTCACCCTCGGTGTACAGGCGGCGGACGATGTGGCCGGGGCCCTTGGGAGCGATCATAATAACGTCCACATTCTTGGGAGCAGTGATGGTCTTGAAGTGGATGTTGAAGCCGTGTGCAAAGGCCAATGCCTTGCCCTCGGTCATGTAGGGAGCTACCTGCTTGTTGTAGATGTCAGCGCACAGCTCGTCGGGCACCAGCATCATGACAACGTCGCCGGCCTTGGCAGCTTCTTCCACTTCCATGACCTTGAAGTTCTCGTGAGTTGCTGCGAACTCAGAAGCCTTCTCCCAGTGAGCAGAGCCCTTGCGCAGGCCGACGACGACGTTCACGCCGCTCTCGGCCAGGTTCTCAGAATGTGCGTGGCCCTGGCTGCCGAAGCCGATGACAGCGACGGTCTTGCCGTCCAGCACGCCGAGGTTGCAGTCGGAATCGTAGTATTTCTTGATAGCCATGGTAGTTGTTCTCCTTTTTTGTTTTGTGTTTATTCAGTGGCTGATTGTAAACATTTTATTTTTTCGCTCACTGTGGAGCGGAAAAGCGAAGTTTTAACCCTCTCAGTCATCTCGCTTTGCTCGATGCCAGCTCCCCCGAGGGGGGAGCTTTTATCATACCTTCTCTTTTGATGATGCATAAAACCTCGCCCTTCGGGAGAGGTGGCACGGCGCAGCCGTGACGGAGAGGGTTCGTTCTTACTTTCTCTCCGGGCAGTGGGTTCCCGGCAGAGGCAGCTGTGCTTCGCGCACCTCCTGCGGAGGCTTCTGCATATGCTGATGCATCCCGCCGCGCTCCAGTGCGGTAACGCCGGTGCGGCACTGCTCCAAAATTTTGTAATCTGTAAACATTTTCAGGAAGGCATCGATCTTATCCGGCTTGCCGATCAGCTCGAACACCATGCTGTCCGGCGAAAGGTCGATGATCTTGGCCTTGTAGATACTGGCGATCTCCCGCAGCTCGCTGCGGTTGTGCACATCGGACGCTACCTTCAGCAGCAGCAGTTCCCGTTCCAGAGATTTTTCGCCGTCCAGCACGAACACCTGACGGGTAACTTCCAGCCGTTCGGTCTGCAGGACCAGCTGGCTGAGTGCCTTTTCGTCGCTGGTGATGGTAACGGTGATGCGGCTGACCGCCGGGTCGTTGGTAGCCGAAACGGTCAGGCTGTCAATGTTGAAGCCGCGGCGGCAGAACAGGCTGGACACACGGGCCAGAACACCGCTCTGGTTGTCCACCAGCAGGCTGATGACCCTGCGCTTGTTGGATTCCATATTGCTGTGTCCTCCTTATTCCATGATGATGTCGTTGATATCGCCGCCGCCGGGGATCATGGGCAGCACCTTTTCGTCCTTATCGATGATGCACTCGATCCAAGTAGGGCCTTTCTGCTTCATTGCATCGGCAAAGGCAGCCTGAAACTCCGGCAGGTTTCTGCAGCGGTAGCCCTTCAGGCCAAAGCCCTCGGCCAGCTTGACGAAGTCCGTCTTGCGGTGGGGGTCGGTCTGGCTGTAGCGCTTTTCGTAGAAGATGTTCTGCCACTGGCGCACCATGCCCAGCACCGAGTTGTTGAAGATCACGGTGATGATGGGCAGCTCATAGCTCACGGCGGTGCAGGCCTCGTTCAGGTTCATGTGGAAGGAGCCGTCGCCGGTAAACATGACCACCCGCTGGTCGCGGCCCAGAGCCATCTGTGCGCCAATGGCGGCACCGTAGCCAAAGCCCATGGTGCCCAGACCGCCGCTGGTGATAAAGCCGCGGCTCTTAGCGTGGCGCAGGTACTGTGCCGCCCACATCTGGTGCTGGCCCACATCGGTCACATACACGGCCTCCGGGCCGCACTGGTTGCACACCTCGCCGATCACCTGATGGGGCATCAGGCGGGTGGGGTCGGACACCGGGTGGTAATCCTGTGCCTGCCACTCACGGATCATCTTCATCCAGTCGGGATGCTTCTTTTCCTCGATCTGCGGCAGCATGGCGTTCAGCACGTAAGCGGCATCGCCCACGATGGAAAGATCGACCTCCACATTCTTGCCCAGCTCACTGGGGTCGATGTCGATCTGGATGATGGTGGCGTTCTTTGCAAAGGTCTTGGGGTTCAGGGCCACACGGTCCGAAAAGCGGGTGCCCACCGCGATCAGCACGTCGCAGTCGGCCACGGCACGATTGGAGGTGTAACAGCCGTGCATACCCACCATGCCAATGTTCATCGGGTCACCGTAGGGCACAACGCCTGCGGCCATCAGGGTGTAGGTGGCCGGGATCTCTGCCTTGTGCAGCAGATCACGCAGCGGCTGGCAGGAGGCTGCGCTGCGCACGCCGCCGCCAAAGTAGACCAGCGGGCGCTGGGCCGCATTGATAAGATCCGCTGCCCACTTGACCTGCTCTGCGTTGAAGGTGGTAACGGTGCGGATGGGCTCCGGCTTTTTGGGGGTGAACTCGCATACCGCCGCTGTCACGTCCTTGGGGATATCCACCAGCACCGGGCCCTTGCGGCCGCTCTGTGCAATACGGAAGGCAGAGCGCATGGTATCGGCCAGCTCTTCCACCCGGCGCACCGTGAAATTGTGCTTGGTGATGGGCATTGTGATGCCCTCAATGTAGGCTTCCTGAAAGCTGTCCCTCCCGATCCCGTCCGTGGTCACGTTGCCGGTAAAGGCTACCATGGGCACCGAGTCCATATAGGCCGTGGCAATGCCGGTGACCAGATTGGTGGCACCCGGGCCGCTGGTAGCCAGCACCACGCCGGTGCGGCCGGTCGCGCGGGCATAGCCGTCTGCCGCGTGGGCCGCGCCCTGTTCATGTGCCGTCAGCACATGGGTGATGCGGTCCGAATTTTTGTACAGTTCATCGTAAAGGTTCAGCACTGCGCCGCCGGGATAACCAAAAAGGGTGTCCACGCCCTGCTCGCAGAGGACCTCCACAAAAATCTGAGAACCATTCAACTGCATGGTGAGTTTCTCCTGTTTTCCTAACCTTTTTCCACTTTTTACACGTTCCCGGGGAGCTTCTTTTTAAAAGAAAAGGCCTTTGTCCCCTGTTATCAAGAGACAAAGACCTTGTGATCATCAAGCTCTCTGCGGTACCACTCTCGTTGGCGTGCTGTGCACACCCTCTCACGGGCTTCCAACAAAGCCCTGCACGGTAACGGCTGCAACCGGCGCTGCTTACAAGGGTTTTGCACCCGTTGGGCAGGCTGCTCCGGGATGATTTTCCGCACGAAGCACTGACTGCCTTGCACCAGACGGCAGCTCTCTGAACAGTGGGGATCGTGTGGTACTTTTTCCCATCTGCGCATTTGTTGATGTAAATTATACTATAAATCGGCCTTTTGTCAATCGACAATTTGTAACCTGAATCACCCCAAACATGAAGTTAATTGAACACCTCTTGCGCCATAGCACAATGCGCTGTATACTTCTGATATGCGCGCCTGCGCGTTTAATTTAAGACCAACTAGAGGACAGGAATATGAAATTGAGAGAATGGAATGCCCGGCTGCACGGGCTTGTTGTTTTCCGCAGCCTGCTGGACGACCCCGTTGTGGCAAAGCTTTTGGACCTGACCGACCGCATGGAAGCCGGTGCGCCCGGCTATGGCCCGGTGTGCGACGCTGTGGCCCAATTTGAAGCCGCACTGTTCGAGCACACCACCAACTGGGGCAGCTACCTCAGCGCCGCTGTGCTGGAAGCCGAGACCGTCTGCGTGCGTCAGGCTGCATCGGGCACCCTTGCCCCTGCACTGCAGACCGCGCTGGACAGTGAACTGGCTTTTCTGCAGGCTCTGTGCGGCCTGACGCTGGACGAGCTGCTGGCCGCTGCCGGTTCTGCCACAGGGCAGGCGCAGGAGCTGGCTTTCCTGCCCCGGTGGGAGACCTCCGGCATCGACCTGCCTGCCGCCTACGCCCAGCGCATGAGCGAAGTGGGAAAAAAGGGCTATGGCATGTTTGCCAAGCACCATGTGTTCACGGTGGAGAACGGCCAGCTGGTGCCGGTGAAATACCCGGACCCTCAGCGCCTTTCCGAGCTGCCCGGCTACGAGAAGGAGCGCGAAAAGGTCATTGCCAACACAAAGGCCCTGCTGGCCGGGATGCCCGCCAACAATGTGCTGCTGTACGGCGATGCAGGCACCGGCAAGTCCAGTGCGGTGAAAGCCATTGCCAATGAGTTTGCGCCTGAAGGCCTGCGGCTGGTGGAAGTGAAGAAGAACCAGCTCTACCAGATCCCGGATCTGATGGACAAGCTGGCCGCGAACCCGCTCAAATTCATCCTGTTCATCGACGACCTGAGCTTTACCGCCAACGACGACAACTTTGCCGCCCTGAAGGCCATTCTGGAAGGCAGCGTGGGCGGTCGGGCCAAGAACATTGCGGTATACGCCACCTCCAACCGCCGCCACCTTATTAAAGAAACACTGACCGACCGCACCGGCGACGACATCCACGAAGCCGATACCCGACAGGAGCTGATGAGCCTTTCGGCCCGATTCGGCCTGACGGTCACTTTCCAGCGGCCGGAGAAGGCCCGGTTTGAGAACATTCTGGCCGAACTGGCAAAGCAGCACGGCATCGACATGCCGATGGATCAGCTGCTGGTCAAAGCCGAAGCCTTTGCCATCCGCGCCGGCGGCCGCAGCCCCCGCGTGGCAAAGCAGTTTATTGAGCAGTGCGAGGCGGGCGTGCAGAAGTAATTAGTTTGTCTTTATTTTAACATCAAAGTCTCTGACAAATCTTTCACAAAATGCCGAGAAGTCGTGAATTTTTTCACCTTCTCGGCATTCTTTGTCTATTTTTTATTTATCGGTAAAAAGCCTTGCATTCTATGGAAATTCAGGCTATAATATGGCCAACATCAGCCAATTGAGCACTTCTGGAGGGCAACTATGGGCTTTTTAACGGGTAAGACCGCTATCATCACCGGCGCAGGCCGCGCCGTACTTTCCGATGGCAGCTGCGGCTCCATCGGCTATGGCATTGCCACCGCCTTTGCAAAAGAGGGCGCAAATCTGGTCATCACTGGCCGTAATGTAAAAAAACTGGAAGAGGCAAAAAACGAGCTGGAAGCCAAGTATGGCATCCGCGTTCTGCCGGTGCAGGCAGATGTGTGTGCAGGCACCGACAACGAAGCCACCGTGCAAAATGTCGTCAATCAGGCTGTGGATACCTTTGGTGGCATTCAAGTGCTGGTGAACAACGCACAGGCATCCGCTTCCGGCGTGCCGCTGGCAGAGCACACCACCGAGCAGTTTGATCTGGCCCTTTATTCCGGCCTGTACGCCGCATTTTACTATATGAAGGCCTGCTATCCCTATCTGGCCAAGTCCAAGGGCAGCGTGATCAACTTTGCATCCGGTGCAGGCTTGTTTGGCAACTTCGGCCAGTGCTCCTACGCTGCCGCCAAGGAGGGCATCCGCGGCCTGTCCCGCGTGGCCGCTACTGAGTGGGGCAAGGATGGCATCAATGTCAACGTGATCTGCCCGCTGGCCTGGACCGCCAAGCTGGAGCAGTTCCAGCAGGCATACCCGGATGCGTTCAAAGCCAACGTCAAGATGCCGCCCATGGGCCACTATGCCAACCCCGAGACCGAGATCGGCCGGGTATGCGTGCAGCTGGCCATGCCGGACTTCAAGTATCTGTCCGGCGAGACTCTCACGCTGGAGGGCGGCATGGGTCTGCGCCCGTAATTGCTGTTCTCATTCTTCCTCACACATGCAAAAGGGGCTGTGCCAGCGGCACAGCCCCTTTTGTGTTTAGGCCTGATCATTCGCGCACGGCGATGCACTCGATCTCCAGCTTTGCGCCCTTGGGAATGGCGGCCACCTGCACGCAGCTGCGGGCAGGGAACGGCTCAGCAAAGGCCTTGGCATACACGGCATTCACAGCGGCAAAATCGTTGATATCGGCCAGAAAAATGACAGTCTTGACCACATTTGCCATGGAAAGGCCAGCCTCGGCCAGAATGGCCTTGAGGTTTGCAAGGCTCTGTGCAGCCTGCTCTTCAACCGTATCGGCCATCTTGCCGGTAGCAGGGTCTACCGGGATCTGGCCGGAAACAAACACCATATTGCCCAGATCGATGGCCTGGCTGTAAGGGCCGATGGCTGCGGGTGCGTTGGAAGTGGAAACGACTTTCATGATAAAACGTTCCTTTCTTTTTTCTTCTATTATACTCTTTCGCTCACAAGCTGGAAACCCTCTTTTGCAAGCTCTGCGCGGATCTGCTCGATCTGCTCGGCATCGCGGGTCTCAAGAGTGAGCTTGAGGAAGCAGCTGGAAATGGGCATGTTGGGATCGGAGCCATCGTGCTGCACCGACACCACATTGCTGCCGCAGCGGGACACGATCTCGGCCACCTTCTTGAGCTGGCCGGGCCTGTCCTCCAGCGCAATGGTCATGTTCGCCTTGCGGCCGCTCATCACCAGACCGCGGGTGATCACGCGGTTGAGGATGTTCACATCGATGTTGCCGCCGGAGACGACGCAGGCCACCTTTTTGCCCTCGACCGGCAGCTTGTGGAACAGCACTGCAGCCACCGGCACGGCTCCGGCACCCTCGGCAACCAGCTTCTGGTTCTCCATCAGCGAAAGGATGGCGGCAGCGGTCTCATCCTCGCTCACGGTCACGATGTCGTCCACATACTGCTCACAGATCTGGTAGGTCAGCTCACCGGGAGTTTTGACCTGAATGCCGTCCGCAAAGGTAGAAACGGCTTTCAGGGTCTGGTACTTATGCTCGTGCAGGCTGCGGTACATGCTGGGTGCACCCTCGGCCTGTACGCCATAGACCTTCACCTCCGGGCGCAGACTCTTGATGGCAAAGGCCACGCCGGAGATCAGGCCGCCGCCGCCCACCGGCACAACGACCGCATCCACATCCGGCAGCTGATCCAGAATTTCCAGACCAATGGTTCCCTGCCCCGCGATGACCTGCTCATCGTCATAGGGGTGGATAAAGGTCATGCCGGTCTCTTCCTGCAGCTCCACAGCCTTGTCGTGGGCATCATCGTAGGTGCCGGGCACCAGACACACCTCTGCGCCCAGATTCTTGGTATTCTCCACCTTCATGATGGGGGCACCATCCGGCATACAGACGATGCTCTTGATGCCGCGGCGGGTAGCAGCCAGCGCCACGCCCTGTGCGTGGTTGCCGGCAGAGCAGGCGATCACGCCCTTGGCGCTCTCCTCCTCGGAAAGCTGGCTGATCTTATAGTAAGCACCGCGCACCTTAAAGCTGCCGGTGGCCTGCAGGTTTTCGGTTTTCAGGTACAGTTGGCAGTCCTTGGAGAGCTTGGGTGCCTCGATGAGGTCGGTCTTGCGGGCAACATCCTTGAGCACAAAGGCTGCATGGTAGATCTTATCCAGAGTCAGCATGGTTTTCTCCCTCTATTTTTATCGTTCCCTGCTCTGCGGCTTTTCCGCTCTCAGAGCCTTTATTTCTGGCTTATTATGCATGTTTCTCAGTATAGGTTAACAAAGTTGATTTGTCAAATGAATTTCCTTCACGCCTGAAACCTAAAAAGAGAACTGCCGCAGGCATACCGCCCACAGCAGTTCTCCGTGTTTTTGTGTTTTTAACGGCCGCGACCACCGCCGCCGCCGTGGCTGCCGCCGCCGCCCATTCCACCGAAGGAGCCGCCGCCGAACGAGCCGCCCCCAAAGGAGCCACCTCCGCGGGAGCCACCGAAGGACCCGCTGCCAAAGCCGCCGCCCATGGGAGGACGGGGCGGACGCCGGTTGTTGTTCCGGGGCGGGCGGGGCCGGTCATTGCGGGGGCCGGGGCCATAGCCCGGGCCGTATCCGGGGCCGAAGCCGGGGCCCGGAGGGGGCGGCGGGCCGGGACGGTGCCGGCGGGCCGAACCTGCCATGTAGCCCCATGCGAAGGGACCCCAGTTCCAGCCTGCTGCGTGGCCGATGGGTGCAATGAACACCCGGAACACGAACAGTACGATGATCAGCATCACCATCAGGGACATGAACAGGATCACGATACCCAGAACGACATCCTCAAAGGTAGTGGGGCCGTCGTCCGGCTCCGCGTAGCTGCCATCGTCGTAGCTGCCATTGTTCAGATTTACCCCATAAACACTTGCAATGGTGTCGGCCACATTGTTGGCACAGGTGATTACTGCATCGCTGTAATCGCGGTTAACAAAATCACCTTCCATGGTCTGAGCGAGGGCACTGGCCTGACTTTCCAGCGTGGTGTTGCGGAAGCCGTCGCCGTAGGTCACGTAGTAATCGCCGTCCTCGTAGATGGGCGATTCCATCACCAGCAGGATCAGCACACCGTTGTTCTCGGAAGCCGAGCCGATGCCCCAGGCGTTGAGGGCCTGTGTTGCATAATCCTCAGTGGAATAATTACCCGTATAATCTACAGTCAGTACGCCGATCTGTGCTCCGTTGCAGCTGGACTGCAGCTGGTTGTTCAGATCAACGATGGTCTGGGTAGTGCTGTCGCTCAGGATGTTGGCATCGTCCACCACACATTCGTCTTTGGGCAGGTCCGGCAGGCTGGCGGCGGCAAGGGCCGCCGGGCACAGGGCCGCTGCGCCCACCACAAGGGCCAGCACCAGAGCGCTTACGCGTTTTGCAAAATTTTTCATGCGAAGGGTTCAACCTCCTTTACACCGGCAATGCTGCCCAGCACGCTGGCCGGGAAGCCGCCGGTCTCTTTCTGGTAGTCGTAAACGGCATCGTTGTATTTCAGGGTGCCGATAATGGTAGCCGCACTGTTGAACTGGCCGTACTGGCCCTGCACCGCGCCCATCTTCATGGGGTCTGCGGCCTGCTCCTGCAGCTTTGCGTAGAGCTGATCGATCCGCGACCCCAGCACCTCGTTGGCCTGATACAGCGCATGCATCGTGCTGCCCTGATAATAGGGCAGCGAGGTGAGTGCCTGACTTTTGCCGCCGTTCTGCACGGCTTCCAGACAGGCGGTAAAATCGCTCAGCGCGCTCTGTGCGGCCTGTACCTCGGCACTGTCCGCTCCCAGCGTGCTGCCGGCGGTGGTGATGATGTTTGCCGCCGTGTTCATGCGGGTGGTCAGCTCCTCGTTGAGGTTATAGCCGTTGTCTGCCGCCACACCCACCGTGTACCATTTGCGGACTTCGTTGTACCGGCTGCGCAGCTTGGCGCTGCCAAAGCCCAAAAAGGCCGCCAGCATCACCACCACGCTCAGCGCCAGTGCAGCTGCGCGGGTGGAAAGGGCTGCGGGCAGCTTTGCTTCCAGCCCTGTCAGCTTCTGCTGCAGAGGTGTCAGCGGCACGGCCTGCTCCGGCTGCTTTTGTTCGCGGTAGCTGCCCGCGTCAAAACCGCCGGAAGTGCTGTTCTGTTTTTGCGAAAAATCTGCGTTTGCCATCTCAGCTCCGGATCTCCATCATTTTTGCTTTCAGTTCGTCCTCGATGCGGTTCAGCTCCTGCTCGGCGGCAGCGCGCTTTGCGCGGCCCTCGCTCTGGATCTTGTTCAGCTCGTCCAGCGTCTCGATCAGGCTCTTGTTGGTCTGCTGCAGGGTCTCGATGTCCACCACACCGCGCTGGCTCTCCTTTGCGGTCTCGATGGTACCCATCTTCAGGGCCTCGGCGTTCTTCTTGAGCAGGTCGTTGGTCATGTCGGTCACGGCACGCTCGGCCTGCATGGCCTGCTGGCTGTGGGCCAGACCCAGTGCCAGCACCATCTGGTTCTTCCACAGGGGGATGGTGTTGACGATGGTGGACTGGATCTTTTCCGCCATCATGGTATTGTTGTTCTGCAAAAGGCGGATCTGCGGCCCCATCTGCAGGCTGATGTTGCGGGTCAGCTCCAGATCATAGAGCTTCTTCTCAAAGCGTTCGCACTGGTCGGCCAGATCACGAGCCGCCTGTGCATCCTCCGGCAGGCCGGAAACCTTGGCCTTATCCATGGCCTGCTGCAGCTCGTTTGCGCGCACATCGGCCAGCTTCTTTTTGCCGGCAAGGATATACATGCTCAGCTCCTTGAAGTAGGCCATGTTCAGATCATACATCTTATCCAGCATGGCGATGTCCTTGAGCAGCTGCACCTGATGGCCCTCCAGCATGGACTGGATCTTTTCCACGTTGGTCTCGGCCTTGTTGTACTTCATCTTCATGGCATCCAGCTGGTCGCCCTTCTTCTTGAAGAAGCCCAGAATGCCCTTTTTTTCTTCCTCGCCTGCATCAAAGCTCTTCAGCTCACCGATCAGGCTGGTAATCATATCGCCCACTTCGCCCAGATCCTTGGTGGCCACCTTGGAAAGGGCGGCCTCGGAGAAATCGCCGATCTTCTTCTGACAGGCGGAGCCGTACTGCAGCACCTGCTGGCTGTTGGTAATATCGATCTTTTCAGCAAACTGATCCACCATGGCCTGTTCTTCCGGGGTCAGGTTCACCTGCGGCTGCTCCGGTGCGGCAGCTTCCTGCTGGGCGGGTGCTGCCTTTTCCTCTTCTGCCGGGGTGGGGTCCAGCGTCAGGGTGGGTACTGCGGGTGCATCGAGGTCAAAGTTGAATGTATTATCAGCCATAAGAGATTCCTTCCTTTCCAAATACCGTTTACCTTTTTTCTTAGCTCAGGCCCTGCCCTTTGAGCATGTTCTGCAGCACCGTGATATCTGCAGAAAGGTCCATGCTCTCGGCGGCGTACAGGGCATCCAGCTGGTTTTCAAACGCCGTGGCAATGGAAGCAGCATTGTGCTCCACCTCGGTACGGATGGCTGCGGCATTCTCGCCGCGCACGCCCTGCTTTGCCAGCTTTGCATACTGCTGCAGAACGTTCACCGCATCCGGCAGGTAATAGTTTGCGAACCTGCGCACCTGCTTTGCCTTTTCCGGGTTTGCTTCCACCGCTTCCACAATGGAGCGGCCCGCCTTTTCCATGCGGGTCATGGCGGCAGAGAGCTGCGGGTCCGGCAGCTGCTCGTTGAGGGTGTGCAGGGTATCCAGTTTCTGCTGGATGTCGGTCAGCATCGCGTCCACATCCTCCACACCGGTGTGGAAAGGCACTTCGTGCTCCACCACCCGGGGCGGGCAGACCTTCTGTGCCGCACCAAAGGCCACAAATGCACCGCCCAGCGCCGCCAGCAGCGCCCACAGCTTATACACCGGCAGTACCGCGCACAATACCAAAAAGACCAGTGCCATTGCATAAAATGGCAGAACGCTGGGCTTTCTGGTGCGGATGATCTTGCTCATGTTTCTTCTCCTTGTCCGGGGCATTGCCCCTTATGTCATCCATAATACCGCACCCCGCGAAAAACGCAAGGCTTTCACGGATAATTTACAACCTGGCCATCATTTGTTGATCCACGGCAAGAGGGCCGCGCCCCAGATTTCGCGCAGCTTTTCCGGGCGGCAGGCAGCGTTTGCCGGGCTGGTGCTGGGCAGCTTTACCGCTGCAATGCCAGACACCGGCTGCAAATACTTTGTATAGATCCGGTATGCGGTGGCTCCGTTGCAGAATACTGCTTCGATGGGTGCCTTTGCCAGCAGAGCGGCAATATCATTCGGCACTGCATCCTTGATGGAAGCGTCCGCTGCGCCGGTGATGGTGCAGCGTTCCAGCGTGTCCCAGAGGGCCAGCCCATGGCGCAGGATGATCTGCTTTTTGGCTTCAATGTCCTCACGGGCAGGCACCGGCTCACCGGTCAGCGCGGCCATCATGGGCCAGAAGCGGTTCTGCGGGTGGCCGTAGTAAAAGGCCATCTCCCGGCTTTTGGGGCTGGGCCATGTGCCAAGGATCAGCGCCCGGCTGTGTTCGTTATACACCGGTTCAAAGCTCATTGTCCGCCTGCACTTTCAATTTTATCCCAAGGCGAGCCAAGGTCGCGGCCGGACGGCTCTGCTCTGGGGCCGTCGAACCACAGCTCATCGATCAGGTCGGCAAGGCCGTCCTCCCGCACATCGCCAATGATGCGGTCGGCGGCAGCCTTTGCGTCCGGCGTGCCGTTTGCCATGCAGCAGCCAAGGCCCGCTGCCTTCAGCATGGCCACATCGTTGGCAGAATCGCCTGCCGCCACGGCATCGGCCAGTGTCAGGCCCATCTTTTCGCACAGGTCGGCAAGGCCCACGCCTTTGTCCATTCCACCGCGCACGATGTCGTAGTAGCACAGGCCGTCGGCATTCTGCGCGCCCACCTGCATCCAGTGCAGGCCCAGATGGCCGTACTTTGCCGCAAAATCTGCCACGTGCTCCGGCGGCACTGCCGCAAAGGCCGCGTGGGGCATGTCGATCAGGTGGCGGTCCTGATCTTCGCCGTCCATACAGTCCAGCCCGATGCTGTTCATCTGCTGATAGCCCCTGTGCAGATATTCATACTCGCAGTAGGCGTAGCAGGCATCCCTGAAATTGAACTGCAGCGGATAGTTATAATCCTCGCAGAAATCCACCAGCGCGTACATTTCCTCAGCAGTGAGCGGGTGCTCGGCCACGATGCGGCCCTCGCGGTCCACCACACAGGCACCGTTGCAGGTGATGGCATAATCGAACCGGATGCCGCCCAGCTGGCCTTTGAGGTTGACGCACGGATACGCGCGTCCGGTGCTGAGCACAAATCTGCCGCCTGCGGCCTGCAGCTTCTTTACCGCCTTGACCACCTTCTGACGCGGCTTGCCCTCGCCAAAGGGCACCAGTGTGTTGTCGTAATCGCTTGCCAGAATCTTATATTGCATTCTATTCTCCCCTATGGAACTGAGTTTTGTATCAGTATACCATACTTTTTTAAAATTGGGGTGCATTTGGGCATAAAAATAAGGCTACTGCACAGAATTCCATGCAATAGCCTTATTTTGTTTCACGATGCCGTTTTCTTTGCAGCGCCTTCTCGGGATCACGCAAACACGGCCACGACCACCTGCATTGCCACGCCGAGGAATGCGCCTGCACCCCATGTCAGGCCGGTGATGAACAGGTTCTGCTTCCACGAAGGATTGGTGCGCCACAGCACCGCAAGGCCCACGCCTGCACCGGTGCAAAGGCCCGCCACCAGACTGGAAAAGCGCAGAGCACCTTCCACATACAGCTGGGTCAGCAGCACGCTGGCGGCGCAGTTGGGGATCAGGCCCACCAGCGCAGCCACTACCGGCTGGAAGAAGCCCATGCTGCCCAGAAGGTCTGCAAACACATCTTCGCCCACGCCTTCCACGATCAGGCCGAACACCAGACTGAACGCAAAAATGAACACAAAGATCTCCAGCGTGTGGCGCAGGGCCGTTTTCCAGATGGGGGCGGGCTTGCCCTCTTCGTCGCTGTGCTCCTCGTGACAGTCCACCTCGTCGGCATGGCCGGTGTAGCCGCCGCGCAGCGATTTGGGCAGCACGCCGCGCAGCACAAAATCCAGCACGAAGCCCACCACAATGGCGTATACCACCTTGATGACCATGAGCACAGCCAGCTTATTCCAGTAGGCCGGCATGGATACCAGCAGCGGGATGGCTTCGTCGCTGGTGGCAAGGTAGACGGCCATCAGGGTGCCCAGTGTGATGACGCGGGAGGAGTAGAAGTTGGACGCAATGGCCGAAAAGCCACACTGCGGCACACAGCCCAGCACCGCGCCCGGAATCGCGCCCCAGCGCCCGCCGCCTGCCAGCAGTGCTTCAATGCGCTCACCGTGGCGGGTCTCGATATACTCGATCAGAAGATAAGCCAAAAACAGGAAGGGCAGCATCTTGGCGGTATCCACCAGAGATTCGCCCAGAACATCCAGAAACAGTTCCATATACGCTCCTAAAAACGACCGTTCGTCGCTTCATTTTAGTAAATTGCAAATTGGTTGCATTTTTGAACAGGGATGATTATACACGATATTCTCTCCAATTGCAATACCAAAATGCAAATTGATTGCAAATTTATGTTATGGAACGCTGCATCGCAAAAAATACGATTTCAAATGGTCTCCGCTGATGCTCTGACCATTTTCAGCGGAATTATTATTTTATTTCGCAATTCTGGAAAATCTGCGGCTTTTCCAGAATTGCCTTTTCACGGGAGGAGTCATAACCGAAAGCGGAAGCTGCCGCGCTGGTTTCCTGCGGAAACATTCACGCGGCGGAATTAACGTTCTGCCCGCAAGCACAAGCCTTTCCTCCACGACCCCCGCCCATGAAAATGGGGTCCAGAAACACCCGCAGGCGTTTCTGGACCCCAAAATCAAAAATATAATTTCCTTAGCTTATGCGCAAAGCAACGCGGAGCGCATTCAAAATCGTCCCACACAGCAGGAGTCTGCCTTTTGTTTTACCCCTTCATTGGCACAAAGCCCACAAGGTCTTTTACCACCTCGCCGCCGATGATCAGGCCAGCCACCGAGGGTACAAAGGCATTGGAACCCGGCACCGAACGGCGCTGGGTGCACTTGCGCTGGGTGCCCGGAGGGCAGATGCAGTGATTCTTGCAGCTGATGTCGTCATCCTCGATGGGGGTCATGGCAGGCTCCTTGGAGTAGACCACCTTCAGGTGCTTGATCCTGCGCTTGCGGCACTCGGTACGCATCACCTTGGCCAGCGGGCAGACCGAGGTCTTGTAGATATCGGTCACTTCAAAGCGGGTCGGGTCCATCTTGTTGCCTGCGCCCATGGAGCAGATAATGGGAGTGCCCACCTCCTTGCACTTCATCACAAGGGCCAGCTTGCCGGTGACGGTGTCAATGGCATCCACCACATAGTCGTACTGGGTAAAGTCGAACTGATCCTGTGTTTCCGGACCAAAGAAGCACCGGTGGGTGGTCACCCTGATGTCCGGGTCAATGTCGTGGATGCGCTGCGCAGCCACATCTACCTTATATTGCCCTACTGTGCTGCGGGTGGCGATGATCTGGCGGTTGAGGTTGGTCAGGCAGACCTTATCATCATCGATCAGATCCAGTGCCCCCACGCCGCTGCGCGCCAGCGCTTCCACCGTGTAGCCGCCCACGCCGCCGATGCCGAACACCGCCACGCGGGAATTGTGCAGTTTTTCCATAGCTTCCGCGCCCAGCAGCAACTGCGTGCGGGAATACTGATTTTGCATTTTGTTCTCCTTGTTACTTTTCCACTCTCGTAATGGTGCCGCCGCCCAGCACGGTGTCGCCCTGATACAGCACCACGGCCTGACCGGGCGTAGGGGCGCGCTGGGGCTGGTCAAATTCCAGCCGGAAGCCGCACTCCGCCGGGTAGACGGTGGCGGCCTGCTCCACCTGGTGGTACCGGGTGCGGGCTGTGACCCGCAGCGGCCCGGTCAGCTCCGGAATGGCGATCCAGTTCACCTCGTCCGCATACACGATGCGGTCGAACAACATCTCCTCCGGCCCTACCGTGACGGTGTTTGCCTGCATGTCCTTGCCGCAGACGTACACAGGTGCCCCCATGGCAAGGCCCAGCCCCTTGCGCTGGCCGATGGTGTACCGCACCGCGCCGTTGTGGGTGCCCACCACCCTGCCGCTCTCATCCAGAAAATCACCTGCCGGGTAGTGTTTGCCGGTGAAGTCCTCCATAAAGCGGGCATAGTCGCCATCCGGCACGAAGCAGATGTCCTGACTGTCGTGCTTGCGGGCATTGACAAATTTGTGCTGCTCCGCGATCTCGCGCACCTCAGTCTTGTGCAGGCCGCCCAGCGGCAGACGGATATGCGCCAGCTGCTCCTGAGTGAGGTTGTAGAGCACGTAGCTCTGGTCTTTGCCCTCGTCCAGCCCCTTTTTGAGCAGGAAACGGCCGGTGGCCTCGTCCTGCTCCACCCGGGCATAGTGGCCCGTGACCACATACTCCATGCCGTGTGCCCGGGCCCAGTCCAGCAGATGGCGGAACTTCATATATTTATTGCAGTCGATGCAGGGGTTCGGCGTGCCGCCCGCCTCATACACGCGGACGAATTTTTCAATGATCTGTTCCCGGAAGTCGGCCGTGAAATCCAGCACCTCGTACGGGATATCCATGGCAAACGCCACCTCTGCCGCGTCCTCGATGTCCTTTTCCGAGCAGCAGGTGTGAAAGCCGGACTGTCCCAGCGTTTCGTTGCGGGTGAGCCGCATGGTGATGCCGGTGCAGTCATAGCCTGCCTGCTGCATGAGCCATGCCGCCACCGAGCTGTCCACGCCGCCGCTCATGGCAATGAGGGCACGCGGCTTTGAATCAGGGGTCTGTGTGGTCATAAGTTCTCCTTTGGTGCATTCAACACACTAAAACAGTAGTATAATAGTAACTCTGAAAAAAGAGCTTGTCAAGACGCCGCGAGCTGCTGCACTGCGGCCAGCAGGGCTTGCCGCTCGTTGGGATATTCTTCCCGGATCACACCGTCCAGCAGCGCTTCCAGCACTTTGCGGATGCCCGGCCCCGCCGGGACGCCTGCCGCCATCAGGTCGCGGCCATTCACAGCCAGCTGGCTGACGCGGCAGCATACGCCGTCCGCGTCCAATTGTTCGGCCAATTCGGAAAGTGCAGCAAAATCAGCCGCCCGTTCCGGCTGCAGGGCTGTGCCCAGTGCAGCAATGCGCTGCACGGTACACAAGTTATATTTGCCCAGTAGTCGGCGGGCGTAGATGGTAAAGCCGGGTGTGACGGTAGTTTCTCTGAGGACCGTCCGCTGGGGTGGGACCCTGTTGCCGAAGGCAATAGGGCGGGCGATGGAATGGCCTGCAACGGCAACGACTGCCGCCTGTGGCGGAAACAAGGAGTTGCTGTTGGGGCAGCGGCCAGCAGGATGCGAGTGCTGCTCAAAGCACGAAGCATCCGCTGGGTGCCGCAACCCGTACTCGTGTCCGAAGAGAAAGCTACCGTCACACCCTCTGGCTTCCCGCACCAACACCGCCGCCTCTTCAATCAAGGCGTTGGAGCAGCGCAGGCGCTTGAGGGTGCGGCGGATGCCATCCTCGCCAAGGCTGTACAGCAGCGCCGCCAGCCGGATGGACAGGTTTTCTGCACCCGCCGGGCAGGCATCCACCACCGGCTTTGCCGCCGCCAGTGCCTCCGATGAAAGCTCCGGAAGAATAACAAGCAGTATTTTTTTGTCAAGATATGCCGCAGGGGCGGGTGCGCTCAGCAGTTTTGCAAGCTCTTCCTCGATGCGCTCCACCGATACACAGTCCAGATGGGCACACAGCTCCTGTGCCGCCTGCGCCGTGGGCGGGTCGATGGCAAAGCCAAACCGGGCTGCGAAGCGGTACAGCCGCAGGATGCGCAGCGCGTCCTCGGTGAACCGCTGGCGGGGCACACCCACCGCCCGTACGATGCCGCTTTGCAGGTCGGCCTGCCCGCCAAAGGGGTCCACAAGGCCCTCTTTTTCATTGTAGGCCATGGCGTTGATGGTAAGATCCCGCCGGGCCAGATCCTCCCGCACATCCGGCACAAAGTGCACCTCGTCCGGGTGGCGGCCATCTGTGTAGGTGCCTTCTGTACGGAAGGTGGTGATCTCGTAAAGGGCACCGCTCTGCTTCACCGTTACCGTGCCGTGCTGCAGACCGGTGGGGATGCACCGCTGCGCGCCGAACAGCTCCATCACCTGCTGCGGCAGAGCACTGGTGCACAGGTCCCAGTCGTGCGGTGTAAGGCCCAGCAGACTGTCCCGCACGCAGCCGCCCACCACGTAGGCTGCATAGCCCGCCTTGTGCAGGGTGTCCAGCAGCTCTGCCGCACCCTCGTCCATCCGGATGGTCATGGCTGTGCCTCCTCGTACTGCAGGGTGATGCTTTTGCCGTCAAAGCCGCACTCCGCCGCCGGGAAGATGCTCTGTGCCTGCGCGGCATATTCCTCCGGGTCGGTGATCATGGGGGAATAATGGGTCAGCCAAAGCCGCTTTGCCCTCGCCTGCGCGGCAAGGGATGCGCTCTGCCCAAAGGTGCTGTGCCCCCACTGACGGGCCTGGTCTTCCTGCTCCGGAAGGGCATAGGTGGCATCGCATATCAGCAGGTCTGCGTCATGCGCCGCCTGCAAATAATACGGGCAGGGGGCCGTATCGCCGGAAAATACCACGCTCAACCCCTTGCGCGGGGCGCCCAGCACCTGCGCAGGCTGCACCGTTCTGCCCTCCACGGCAACGCTCTGCCCTTTCTGCAGCAGCTTCCATTGCTGCACCGGCACCCCCAGCGCCTGGGCCTGCTCCGGCGAAAATTTGCCTGCACGGGGCAGCTCCAGCCGGTAGCCAAGGCTTTTTACCCGATGCTTTGTGGCAAACGGCACCAGCCGCGCACCGGCAGGCCAGCCCTCGCTCAGCGCATCCAGCGCCAGCGGCTGGCCCGGCATAAGCACCTGCGGCTTCACCGGATAGGGCAGCGGGCCGGTCAGTGCCCGCACCGCCGCCCAGATATCCGGCAGGCCCTCCGGACCCAGCAGCGCAAGCGGTCTTGTGCGGCCCTGCGCCCCCAGAGTCTGCAAAAGGCCCGGCAGACCAAAGATGTGGTCGCCATGGTAGTGGGTCAGGCAGATGGCATCTGCCCGCATCAGGTTCACGCCCGCCCGGTGTGCCGCTGCCTGCGTGCCCTCGCCGCAGTCCCACAGCAGGCCGTGGCCGCCGCAGGCAGCAAACGCCGCCGAGAGTGCCCGGTCCGGCAGTGGCATGGTAGCCGCAGTGCCCAGCAGTGTGATGGTCAGCATAAAATCGTTCTCCCTGCACAGTAGATTTCGATATTTTATTGTACCACAGCCCAGCACGTTGCACAATCACTGCTGGCCGCGCATAGCATGGGCCAGCACAGCAAAAAGGGGGCAGCGGGATGAGACGCAAAAAAGGGGATTCTTTTTCTGGCAGGCCGCACAGCGGCCTTGGATGGGTGCTGCTGCTCGCCGCACTGGCCCTGTTTCTGCTGGCCGGTGCGCCCGGCTGCATGGCCCAGCGGATGGCGTGGTCTGCCCGGGGAACGATGATCTTTCTGCCCAGCGGGTTTTGAAAAAATGGGAGCATCCTGCTGCACAGAACGCTCCCATTTTTCTTTTTACTTTCCATCCGAATAGGGCAGCTGGCCGGTCAGGGTCAGCGTTTCGGCAAGTTCGTCCTCCGAGCGGAACCGCCACGCCGCCGCTCCCACGGCCACATAGCAGGCATCGGCACGACCCTCCGGTGTAACGGCAAGGATCATCGTTTCACCGTCGCCCACCGCCGTTACCATGCCATCCGCACTCACAGTTGCCACGCCCGGATTGCTGCTGAGCCATGTCATCGTTCCGTTTTTGGTGCCTGCAGCCTGCGCGGTCAGCTTCTGACTGGCTCCCACTGCCTGCAGCAGCATGGCGTTTTTGCTCATCTGCACCCGTCCGATCTCCGATGTGACCGTTACCGTGCAGCGCAGCACCTGCCCGGCTGTGGTCAGTGCGCTGATGACGGCCTTGCCGGACCCCTGCGCCTTTACGGTACCGTTTGTGCTTACCGATGCCACCGCCGGGTTGCTGCTGATCCACTGCCGCACATAGGTAAACCCGCCTTTGTTCTGTTCCAGCTTCAGCTGTTTCGTCGGGGCAGGCTCCTGCTCTGTAATGGTAAGCATCAGATCGCTGGTGTTCAGCACCAGGCGGCTGGCTGTGCTTTTGCGCACCGTGATGGTACAGGTGGTCTTTTCGCCGCGCTCATTGCGGGCCGTGACGGCCGCAGTGCCCTCGGCATGGCCGGTCACCTTGCCAGTGCCGTCCACCGATGCCACTGCCGGATCACTGGAAGTCCAGATCAGAAAGAAGTAGTCGTTGGGTGCCTGCACATTCAGGTAGGCCACCGGGGCCGGGTCTCCTTCGGTGATATCCAGCGTCAGTTCGGCAGTGTCCAATGTCATGCCGCTGTCCGGCAGCGGCTGCTCCTGCGCAGCATAGGCCGACAACGCCCCGGCTGCAAACAGTTCTGCGCACAGCACCACTGCACAAACACACGCTTTGAACCCCTGCTTCATGGGCTTTGCCCTCCCCGCCTGCTTTGCTGCAAGATCCTTTAAATATTCCTGTCTCCGTATTATTTTACACGCAGTGCAAAACCGGGTCAAGTTTTTTGCCCATTCTGCCGGGCAGCCGAGCCTTATTTTGTGGAGAATAATAAAATCCGCTTTTCAATTTTGTACAAAACGCCGCCGCACCCGGCAAACCGGATGCGGCGGCGCTGTTCTGCTTTTGAATTTGCAGCTTAGTAGTTGATCTTTTTCAGCTCAAAGTAGCTCTGCGGATGTGCGCACACCGGGCACTTAAGCGGTGCGGACTTGCCGATATAGGTGTAGCCGCAGTTCCGGCACTGCCATACCTGCTGCTCCTCGCGGGCAAAGACCTTGTTGTTTTTCAGGTTTTCGGCCAGCGCACGGTAGCGCTCCTCGTGCTCCTTCTCGATCTGTGCCACCATGGTGAACAGTGCTGCGATCTGAGGGAAGCCCTCTTCTTTGGCCTCCTTGGCCATGCGGGGGTACATCTCGGTCCACTCGTCGTGCTCACCGCCTGCTGCCATGTCCAGACAAGTCAGGGTATCGGGGATCGCGCCGCCGCACAGCAGCTTGAACCAGATCTTTGCGTGCTCCTTCTCATTGCTGGCGGTCTCCTCAAAGATCGCGGCCAGCTGCTCGTAGCCTTCTTTTTTTGCCATGCTGGCAAAGAAGGTGTACTTGTTGCGTGCCTGGCTCTCGCCTGCAAACGCTTCCATCAGATTTTTCTCGGTTTTGGTACCCTTCAGTTCCATGATGCTCTCCTTTCAAAAACGGATCTTCTGTCAGGATCGACCGATCCCGGCTCTATCATTCAGCCCGGCGGTAATTTTTTCGCCTGCGGCTCAGGTTCTGAACAGAGTATACCATATTTTTTGAGAGAAATCAAGAATAATTCCTATTTATTCTGAGAACATTTCTCAGTTATGTTGTTTCAGTGCACACACAGCAATGCTCAGGGCGCTCCACGCTGCCTGATACATCAGCACCGTTGCCACCGAAAGCTCCCAGATGCTGCCTGCACTGGTGAGCAGCGCTGCAATGATAATGGAGAACAGCACCGAGACCATCTGTACCGTGGTGGCGCTGCTCTCGGCGTTCTGGGCCTGATCCGCAGCCTGCAGGCCGCCGGTCAGGCTGGCAAACGCCTTGAGATGGATCATGCAGCAGGTATCCTCCGGGTCTTCCGGTGCGGCCTTGATGGCGTTGCACTGCTCCTGATCCAGCACGGTGATCATGCCTTCCGGCAGGCGGTATGCTTCGGTAATGTGGTGTGCAGTCAGACTGGGGTCCTGGCATGTGACCAGCAGGCGGATGTTCTCCTTTTGCAGCACGGCAAGGCCGCGGGCCACATTGCGCCCGCCCACATATTTCAGCACGAACATAGCGTGCAGGTTGCCGGACACAGCCAGATACAAAATTTGCAGCTCGCCGTTCTTCGAGTGCTGCATCTCGTATTCCTCGTCCGGCAGCGGCACGCCCTCCTGCTCCAGATAGCGGCGGGTACCAATGAGGATGCGGTTGTTATCGCACCAGGCGGAAAAGCCCAGCCCATGGTGCTGCTCCAGATCCTTGACCGGGAACAGGATGTCTGTGCGTTCCTCAACGATCTGGCGGAACAGCCCCTTCAGGGTGCCGTGGCTCTCGTTCAGCACGCTGGCCGCGTACAGGATGGCGCGGTCGATGCGGCCGCCCTTGAAGATGCGGATATCCTCCAGCTGTGCGCTGTCGGCGGTGAACAGGTCGTCTGCATCGATCTGCAGCGTATCAATGCCGCCCAGCTGCTCAATGGCCTGCCAGCCGGGCACGACTGCGCCCACAGCCGCAGCCGCACGCTGCAGCCGTAGCGAGGCAACGCCCGCGATCAAGGTAGAAGAAAGCGGTGCGCCCATGCACAGCACAGCGGCTATGGCAGCCGCAGCTTTGTTCCAGCCGGCACCTGCCAGCAGGAACAGCACGCCGCTGAGCAGGGCAACGCCCAGCAGGATGTACGAAACTTTGCGTGCACGGCGCTCGCTTGCGCGTTCGCTCAAGCTCTGCTCCACAAAGCCGTCAGCTTCCTTCATCGGGCGGCTCAGCAGCACCCAGGGGTCCTTCTGTTCCAGATCCCGTGCAAGGGCACGCAGCAGGTCTTTGTCCTTGGCGCGGTAGGCGCCCTCGAACTCCACACCATTGGTCACCAGCTCATAGCCGCCCTTGACAGCAGCCAGCATCACCCGGCTGCCCAGCAGCGCAAGGAACAGCCCCAGCGCGGCCATGCCGCTGAGCAGCGAGATGCCGGTGGTGCCGCGGTAAACATTTGCGTTCAGCATGGCTGTGACCGCCTGCACCAGCGCTGCTACTGCGGCCAGCGCCGGCATCGTCTCGGAAGAAGACCGTCCGCGCAGGCCGTTCAGGCCGTCGCGCAGCACCGGGAAGCCCACGCACAGGCTTGCTGCCAGCAGCAGCAGGTTTGCACCATAGAATGCCGCCGGGGCAGCATCCGGGTCCAGCGCCGCCATGGCGGGCAGCAGCCCATCCGACACCAAACCAAAATGCAGCAGCACCACAGCCAGAATGCCGCCCAGCACGCAGCGCAGCGTCAGCTCTGCGCTCATGCGGTGCAGCTTATCCACCGTAGCCTCCGGCTCGGGCAGCTCCGTTTCGGCATGTTCCTCCGGAGACACCGCGTCCTCCGCCTCAGCTTTCAGTTCCGGCTGTGGCGCAGCGGATGCCTTCTCCGGTGCCTGCTGCGGCTCTTCACCGTCCAGCGGCAGCAGCGGCAGGCTCATGGTGTCCTCTTTTGCGGCAGGCTCCTCTGCCGGGGCCAAAGGTGCCTGCGGTGCGTCCTCGCTCTGCGCCTTGCCAAAGAAATCGACCACCGGCTGCTTTTCCGGCTGCTCCGTTTTTTTCGGCTGCGGCACAGGTTCCGGCTGCAGCTCCGGTGCCGTCTCCTTTACCGCTGCAAACACAGCCGCGGGCAGCGGTGCACCGGACGGTTTCTTTTTGCTTTCAGCCGGTTCAGTTTCTGCTGCCGGGGCTGCTTCGGCCCTCGGTGCAGGCTTTTCCGGCTTCTGGTCGCTCAGGCCGTTGATCATCGCCTTGAGCTGTGCCATCTCCTGCTGCTCCTGCTCTTCCTGCGGCAGCAGCACCTCCGGCGCATTCTTGGGGTGCCGGAGAGGCTTTGCCGTGCTGTGCTGCTCTGCGGGTCTTGCCGCCGGGACAGCGCTCTGCCGGGGTGTTTCCGGCTTCACTGCCGCCGGGGGTTCTGCCGTTTGCGGTGCAGATTTTTCCTCCGGCTTTTTGGCGGGTGCTTCCGGCTGTGCATCCTCTGCTTCCTTTTCCAGAAAAGGCCACGGGGCCAGTTCCTGTTCCGGGTCTGCCTCCGGCTTCAGCATCAGTTCCAGATCCGCTTCCGGTTCCGGCTGCGCATCCTCACCCAGCCGCACCTCACCGGTGGGCATTTCCTGCGGCTGCTCTGCTGCAGCTTCGTCAGTCTCCTGCTTTTCCTTACCACGGCCAAACAGGCCAAACCGTTTCTGCGGCTTTTCCTCCGGCTGGTTTTCGTCTCTCCGGGTCATCTCCTCCGGGATATCCACCGCCGTGGTGCTGAAAAAGGAGCGGAACTTTTCATCCGGGGTCATTTCCCGGCCATTATTTTTATCTTTCGGCATTCTAGTCCCTCCTGTAATTCAAATTGAGGTTCCGGCCCGAATGCCGGATCATGCCTGCTGTGCTGCGCGCTGGGACTGGATCTCGTACAGAATAATGCCCGCAGCCACCGACACGTTGTAGCTGTCCACACCGGTGCCCGGTGCTGCCATATCCAGCCGCACCACGCCGTCGCACAGCTTTTTCACCAGCTGCGAAACACCGCTGCCCTCGCTGCCCAGCACCAGTGCAATGGGGCCGGTCAGGTTGTTCCTGCGCAGAGACACGCCGTCCATATCGGCGCAGTAGACGAACACGCCCTGCTCCTTCAGGCGGCGGATGGTCTCGCCGATGTTGGCCACACGAGCCACCGGCAGGCGTTCTGCGGCACCTGCGCTGGACTTGATAACGGTGGGCGTCACCGATGCGCCGCCGCGCTTGGGGATCACGATGCCATGCGCACCGC
Source organism: Faecalibacterium sp. BIOML-A1 (assembly GCF_009679715.1). NCBI lineage: Bacteria > Bacillati > Bacillota > Clostridia > Eubacteriales > Oscillospiraceae > Faecalibacterium > Faecalibacterium sp. BIOML-A1. Next base: position 3,744 of record NZ_WKZJ01000011.1, on the reverse strand, counting down.
ACAGCAGAGCACTGCGCATCACGGCACCCAGATTGTGCGGGTCTTCAATGCCATCGCTCAGCACCAGAAAAGGTGCCTCGCCCTTGTCCTTGGCTTCTGCCATCAGGTCGTCTACCGTCACGTATTCGATCTCGCTGGCAAATGCCGCCACACCCTGATGGCTCTCGGTGCCGGTCATCAGGCGCAGCTTGTTGGGGTGCACCCGCTTCACCGTGGCACCCGCTTCCTTTGCCAATGCGGTATAGTAAGCCGCCACGGCCGGAGCCATGCCCTCAGCAATGAGCACGGTGTCCACGCCGGAACCGCTTTTCAGCAGTTCGGTCACCGGATTTTTGCCATAAACAAGGCTCTCGTTCTTCTGCAGCGGCTCTTCCGGGCTGCGGCGCGGACGGCGCGGCTGGTTCTTTTCTTCCATGATGATTTTCTCCTTCCGTTGTATCACCGGAAGGTGCTGTGCACACCCTCCAAAAGGCGCGCCGCACTCTGGGCCGCGCACCGGTATGATCTGAAGATGATAACTCATTTTGAAGTATAGCATAAGCCGACCTTGTTTGCCAGCAAATTACCGTTTTTTATCCGCGTCCTGCAAAAGTTTTTCTGTTCGTGGTGCCGGAGACCGTTTCCGCTTTTTTGCAGAAATGTTCTGCCGCCCTGCATCAGCTTTACCCGGCTGCTGGGTAGATATCCCTCTGTTTTGCCGGAGAAAAAAGTTTTCCACAAAAACGCGGTATACAATCCGTAGAAGAGCGATTATTTTTCCACATGTTGAAAACCCTGTGGAGAAAGTTCAAAAGTCCAGCTTTAAAGCCTGTTTTGCCTGTGGAATTCCACACTTTCCACAAGGTTTTCCACTTTTTGGTTCGACCTTTTTTGATTTCCTGCGTACAATTTGTAGAATACAAGTCGGAAATATGACAATTTTTTGAACTGCATCCTGTCCGCTTTTGCCAAATTGCCCAATATCATTTTGACGAATGTGGATCTGTGTTGAAAATCCGTCCTTCATCAAGCTTTCTGTCTTTCGGCCGCTCGTTGCACATTATATGGAAATTTGTTGCATTCTATCGAATATACGCGCTTCTGGCAGTAACCCCCTGCACCCTGCCAGAAACAGAATCCCCGCATTGTTACAGGAAAAGCACCGGTTTGGATTGATTTTGGCCGCTGTTTGGGGTATACTAATTCTGTAGGTTCGTTAAACCGTGCACAAAGCGGATATGAAACGAGCAAGACCCCAATGATTTTGTGGAGGTAATGAATAATGTTGGTAAATGCAACCGAAATGCTGATCAAAGCACGTGATGGCCACTACGGTGTGCCTCAGTTCAACATCAACAATCTGGAGTGGACCAAGTCCGTTCTGACCGCCTGCGAGGAAATGAAGAGCCCTGTGATTCTGGGTGTTTCCGAGGGTGCCGGCAAGTACATGACCGGTTTCAAGACCGTCGCTGCCATGGTCAGCGCAATGGTCGATTCCATGGGCATCACCGTTCCCGTTGCCCTGCATCTGGATCACGGCACCTATGAGGGCTGCAAAGCCTGCATCGAGGCCGGCTTCTCTTCCATCATGTTCGATGGCAGCCACTACTCCATCGAGGAGAATGTGGAAAAGACCAAGGAGCTGGTTGCTCTGGCACACGCTAAGGGCTTGAGCATCGAGGCCGAGGTCGGTTCCATCGGCGGTGTCGAGGACGGCGTCGTGGGTGCCGGCGAGATTGCAGACCCCGAAGAGTGCGCAAAGATCACTGCTCTGGGCATTGACTTCCTGGCTGCCGGCATCGGCAACATCCACGGTGTCTACCCGGCAAACTGGAAGGGTCTGGACTTCGAGGCTCTGGACCGCATCCACAAGGCCACCAATAACATTCCTCTGGTTCTGCACGGCGGCACCGGCATCCCCGACGAGATGATCGCAAAGGCAATCAGCCTGGGCGTTTCCAAGATCAACATCAACACCGAGTGCCAGCTGGTGTTTGCTGAGGCCACCCGCAAGTACATCGAAGAGGGCAAGGATCAGCAGGGCAAGGGCTTCGACCCCCGCAAGCTGCTGGCTCCCGGCGCAAAGGCCATCGAGGCCAAGTGCAAGGAGAAGATCGAGCTGTTCGGCTGCGCAGGCAAGGGCTAAGCGGAAGCTCGTATCGTAACCGGTACACCACCCAATAAAGTATGCGCCCCCGCTGCACCGTTATGCACAGTGCAGCGGGGGCGCTTTTTACTTTATATGCGAGCACTCAGACGCGGGTCTTTTCCATATCTCCAAAAATGTATTGCATACAGTCCTGCACCCAGAAGCAGGCAAAAAATCGAATAGCTAAGGATCGGAAGCCGCAGCAGTACGATCTTACCCGCGATCTGGGTAAAGAACCAGCCCGTTCCATACAGAGTCACGATATAAAGCACCAGCCATGTAGCATATTTCAGCCAATGCTCTCGTGGCGGAAAGCCTACCTGCTCCATCATCCGGCGGAACAGTGCGCAAAAAACCGTCACTGCAACAACAAGCTGCATCAGATAGCCTACAGAAAGTTCAAAAAACCAATCACCAATTACCGGGTAAAGCAGCAGCCCTTCCACGCCCCACTCAAAGAAGAAATACAGCGGTGCAACAAACCAGAAGTAATCCGCAGCTCTCAGTGTTTTCAAACATGGCTTGACCTCCTCTACAAAGGTTTTTGCATCCGAAATCGAATCGAACAGTTCCTGATTTTCTGCATTGGCTTGGATGGAAATATCAAGCAGATCGCTGCACACAAGTTCAATGCCGCAGAAATCCCAGCTGACCCGGCGAAGATACCGGATCACATCTTTCAGCTGCTCCTGGCTTTTTTCGTTCAGCAGCTTTGTACGCATCCGATTTGCCTTTCGCAACGCAAAATACTTATTCATATGGCTCCTCCTTAAAAATTTTCTCCACCAGCTGGCAGAGCTGATACCAATCCTGCCGAAACTCAAGAAGTGCCTTTCGACCTTCTTCAGTTACAATATAATATTTCCGGCTCGGCCCCTTAGGGGAAGGTCTGCGTTCTACTGTAACCTTTCCTTGCTGCTCCAGCCGCAGCAGCAGCGGATAAAGCGTGCTTTCACTCAAGTCAGAAAACCCGACCTGTTTTAGATGCATCACGATCTCATAGCCATAGGTCGGCTCTCTGCTAATGAATTTCAGAACACAGAATTCCAAAACGCCCTTGAGCAATTGTGTGTTGTTTTCCACTGGATACCTCCTTTTGCCTATTATGTAATACATAGTAGCTTATCTATATTGTATTGCATAGTAGTATTTTTGTCAAGTCCTGTCCTGTTATCATTTCGACCAAAATCCGCTCCATATTTTTGTGCAACAAAAAAGCCCTGAGATTTCTCTCAGAGCTTTCTGTTCAAGTCGGCGACTACCTATTTTCACGCGCCGTTTCCAGCGAACTATCTTCGGCACAAGTGAGCTTAACTTCTGTGTTCGGAATGGGAACAGGTGGAACCTCACCGTCATCGACACCGACCGATCTGACTGAACCAGTATAACATGTTTGTCGTACTTTGTCCAGTATTTCTTAGAAGGACGTGCCTTCAAAACTGAATAATCACTGCTCACATTTTTTCGTTGACTCTCAGAGTCTCAAGCGAATTGTGGTCAAGCCCTCGACCTATTAGTACACGCTTGCTGAATGGATCGCTCCACTTACACATCGTGCCTATCAACCTTGTAGTCTTCAAGGGGTCTTACTTGTTTGAAACAATGGGATATCTTAT
>NZ_WKZJ01000010.1:0-152061 GCF_009679715.1 Faecalibacterium sp. BIOML-A1 | reverse complement strand
ATCGAAGATGGAGATCTTTCGGACAGGTAACAAACGAGAAGAGTAGATATTGTTCGATTTTGAGGGCCCTGAAAAGGGAACTCAATTCCTAATGTGGGGGTTTAGCTCAGCTGGGAGAGCACCTGCTTTGCAAGCAGGGGGTCAAGGGTTCGATTCCCTTAATCTCCACCACATGGGCCAATAGCTCAGCTGGCTAGAGCACACGACTGATAATCGTGAGGTCGATGGTTCGAGTCCATTTTGGCCCACCATGTGATGTTTCTCAAAGTTCCGGGAGACCGGGCTTTGAGGAACATCACCAAGACGTACCTTGAAAACTGAATAATAACTGCGAAACAAAGATTATAGTAAGTTCTTTTTAAGAAATATTACAATTTCAAAAGGAAGGGTAACAATAATCTTCGTTGGCAAGAGAGAATCAAGAGGATACCAAATGTTCCAAGAGAACGTTTGAAAGGTCAAGCGAACAAGGGCGCAGGGCGAATGCCTTGGCACTGGGAGCCGATGAAAGACGTGATAAGCTGCGATAAGCTTCGGGGAGCTGCAAATAAGCATTGATCCGGAGATTTCTGAATGAGGAAACTCACCTGGGTTCATACTCAGGTACGTTATACTGAACTTCAAAATAGGTATATCGAGGGAACCGCCTGAACTGAAACATCTAAGTAGGGCGAGGAAGAGACATCAAACGAGATTCCGTAAGTAGTGGCGAGCGAACGCGGAAGAGGGCAAACCGAGAGTAGAAATACTTTCGGGGTACGGACTGCTTTTAGGACTTAATCTGTTAACCGAACGGCATGGGAAGGCCGGTCAGAGAGTGTGAGAACCACGTAGGTGAAAACGGAGAGAGCTGCGCAGGATCCAGAGTACGGCCAGACACGTGAAACCTGGTCGGAATACGGGGGGACCACCCTCCAACCCTAAATACTACCCAGTGACCGATAGCGTATAGTACTGTGAAGGAAAGGTGAAAAGCACCCCGGGAGGGGAGTGAAAAAGAACCTGAAACCCTGTGCCTACAAGCACCTAGAGCACGTCAAAGTGTGATAGGGTACTTTTTGTAGAACGGTCCGGCGAGCGATTGTATGCAGCAAGGTTAAGGACTTAAGGTCTGGAGCCGAAGCGAAAGCGAGTTTGAAAAGGGCGTTAAGTTGCATATAATGGGCCCGAAACCGGGTGACCTACCCATGGTCAGGTTGAAGTGGAAGTAAAATTCCATGGAGGACCGAACCGACCTCCGTTGAAAAGGCGGCGGATGAACTGTGGGTAGCGGAGAAATTCCAATCGAACCCGGAGATAGCTGGTTCTCCCCGAAATAGTTTTAGGACTAGCCTCAAGTTAGATACCTGGAGGTAAAGCACTGAATAGCCTAGCGGCCGAGAGGTTAGCGAAGCTTATCAAACTCAGAATGCCAGAGTATTGATGCTTGGGAGTCAGACAGTGTCAGATAAATGTCATTGTCAAAAGGGAAACAGCCCAGATCTACAGCTAAGGTCCCAAAGTCAGGTTAAGTGGAAAACGATGTGAAGATACGTAGACAACCAGGATGTTGGCTCAGAAGCAGCCACTCATTCAAAGAGTGCGTAATAGCTCACTGGTCGAGCGTCTTTGCGCGGAGAATTTAACGGGGCTAAACCTGACACCGAAGCTTAGGCAGCATGATTACATGCTGGGTAGGGGAGCGTTGTATACGCGGTGAAACAGTAGCGCAAGCGGCTGTGGAGTGTATAGAAGTGAGAATGCCGGAATGAGTAGCGCGAATGCAGTGAGAATCTGCATGGCCGAAAGCCTCAGGTTTCTGGAGGAAGGTTCGTCCGCTCCAGGTTAGTCGGGAGCTAAGGTGAGGCCTAACGGCGTAGCCGATGCACAGACGGTAGAGATTCCGTCACCACCAAAAGAGTTAAACACAGGGACACATATGAAGTCTCGGAGCCGGGTGTTGGTTCCGGTAGCGATCGAGGGAAGTTAGTACCGAAGTCCGGGATGGAAGATGGCGAGAAAAGCTGTGTGAATTTCTGCGGTGCCCGTACCGCAAACCGACACAGGTAGGTAGGAAGAAGATTCTAAGGCCAACGGGAGAAGGGTTGTTAAGGAACTCGGCAAATTGACCCCGTAACTTCGGGAGAAGGGGTGCTGCAGCAATGCAGCCGCAGAGAATCGGCCCAAGCAACTGTTTACCAAAAACACAGGTTTGTGCTAAATCGAAAGATGACGTATACGAGCTGACGCCTGCCCGGTGCTGGAAGGTTAAGAGGAGATGTGCAAGCATTGAATCGAAGCCCCAGTGAACGGCGGCCGTAACTATAACGGTCCTAAGGTAGCGAAATTCCTTGTCAGGTAAGTTCTGACCCGCATGAAAGGCGTAATGATTTGGGCACTGTCTCAACAGCCCGCCCGGCGAAATTGTAGTACCGGTGAAGATGCCGGTTACCCGCGACAAGACGGAAAGACCCCATGGAGCTTTACTGTAGCCTAATATTGGGTTTCGATGTTGCATGCACAGGATAGATGGGACACTAGGAAGCAGGTGCTTTGGCGCTTGTGGAGTGGCCGTTGGGATACCATCCTTGCGATATTGGAATTCTAACCTGCGCCTTTGAATCAAGGCGGGGGACATTGTTAGGTGGGCAGTTTGACTGGGGCGGTCGCCTCCTAAAGAGTAACGGAGGCGTTCAAAGGTTCGCTCAGCTTGAACGGAAATCAAGCAAAAGAGTGCAAACGCAGAAGCGAGCCTAACTGCGAGACTGACGGGTCGAGCAGTAACGAAAGTTGGAGTTAGTGATCCGGTGGTATGTGAGTGGAAATGCCATCGCTCAACGGATAAAAGTTACCCTGGGGATAACAGGCTGATCTCCCCCAAGAGTCCACATCGACGGGGAGGTTTGGCACCTCGATGTCGGCTCATCGCATCCTGGGGCTGTATTCGGTCCCAAGGGTTTGGCTGTTCGCCAATTAAAGCGGTACGCGAGCTGGGTTCAGAACGTCGTGAGACAGTTCGGTCCCTATCTGTCGTGGGCGCAGGATATTTGATGGGAGCTGTTCCTAGTACGAGAGGACCGGAGCGGACGTACCTCTGGCGCACCAGTTGTTCTGCCAAGAGCATAGCTGGGCAACTATGTACGGATCGGATAAACGCTGAAAGCATCTAAGCGTGAAGCCGACCCAAAGATAAGATATCCCATTGTTTCAAACAAGTAAGACCCCTTGAAGACTACAAGGTTGATAGGCACGATGTGTAAGTGGAGTGATCCATTCAGCAAGTGTGTACTAATAGGTCGAGGGCTTGACCACAATTCGCTTGAGACTCTGAGAGTCAACGAAAAAATGTAAGCAGTGATTATTCAGTTTTGAAGGCACGTCCTTCTAAGAAATACTGGACAAAGTACAACAAACATGTTATACTGGTTCAGTCAGATCGGTCGGTGTCGATGACGGTGAGGTTCCACCTGTTCCCATTCCGAACACAGAAGTTAAGCTCACTTGTGCCGAAGATAGTTCGCTGGAAACGGCGCGTGAAAATAGGTAGTCGCCGACTTGAACAGAAAGCTCTGAGATGAAAGTCTTAGGGCTTTTTTGTTTGCGTTTTGGGGCAAAAAATAGTATCATAAAGGCAGAAACTTATACTTTCTACAGATTTTCCTGTTACACTGAATGCACAAGGAAAGGAGAGCCTGTATGGAAAAATTGACGAAAAAAGGGCTGGACGGTACCCAGCTCAAGACCATTGCACTGGTGCTGATGGTACTGGATCACATTCATTATTTCTTCGAGTTCACCGGCTGCATCCCGACGGTGTTCAGTATGCTGGGGCGGCTCAGTGCGCCGCTGTTTCTGTTCTGCACGGTAGAGGGCTTTGCCCATACCCATGACCGCAGGCGGTATTTTATCCGCATCTGGGCTATCGGCGCAGCCATGGCGGCGCTGGAATTTTTTATGATTTACGCCAAGGCCTTCCGGCGCGGGGATGGCTTCTACCCGCAGAATGCTATTTTTCAGGATCTTGTGCTGCTGTGCATCGTCTGGCAGGGCATTGACTGGCTGCGGGAGAAAAAATTCGCAAAGGGCATTGGCGCCATTGCCGCCGTTTTGTGCTGGCCGTATGTGGTGGTAGTATTTCTGCTGCTCTTCCCCGGGGTACAGGAGATGCCCATTGCTTCAACGATCGTGGCCTTTGTCATTACAAGCCCGCTGCCCATGTGGACAACCATCACGGACGGCGGCTGGAGCTTTTTGCTGGGCGGTGTGCTGCTGTATGCCCTGCGGGGGCATCGCCGCGTACAGCTGACGGCATGGGCCGTGCTCATTTTCCTATGTGATTTTGTGCCGACCTTTGGGATGCTTTGCAGACAGGCGGATTTTGTGTGGACGCAGATGTTCACCGACTACTACGAGTGGTTCGGCGTAGCGGCGGTGCTGCTGATGCTGCTGTACAATGGGCAGCGTGGCAGCGGACATAAGCGGCTGTTTTACTGGTTCTACCCCGCCCATGTGTACCTGCTGTATGGAGCATCCTGCCTTGTTTATAACGTGTTGAGGTGATCTTGTGGCAAACATTCTGGCAGTGGATGACAATCTGGAGATCTGCAAGCTGATCTGCACCGCTCTGGAGCGGGACGGTCACCGGGTAGAAACGCGGCAGGCGGGCGGGGCGTTGACCGAACCGCTATGCCGCTGGGCAGACTGCATCCTGCTGGACGTGATGATGCCCAGAGAGGACGGCTTTGCGGTCTGTCGGCGCATCCGCAGCCTGACCGAAGCACCCATTCTGTTTCTGAGCGCCCGCACCGACGAGGCTGCTGTGCTGGAGGGGCTGGGTATCGGGGCAGATGACTTTTTATTGAAGCCCTTCCGGGTGGCAGAGCTGCGGGCGCGGGTGGCGGCACATCTGCGGCGGCAGAGCCGCACCCCGGCGCACCGGATGGTGCGCAGCGGCGTAGCCTTTGACCTGACCGCCCGGAGCGCGGCGGTGGAGGGGAAGGCGCTGCCCTTGACCCGCTCGGAGTATGCCATCTGCGAGTATCTGGCGCTGCACGCCGGGCAGACCTTTACCAAGGAACAAATTTACGAAGCAGTTTTTGGCATTGACGGCACTGCGAACGACACCGCCGTGACCCAGCACATCAAGAATATCCGGGCAAAGCTGCGGGCGGCGGGCGTGCCGGAGCCGGAAAAGCTGCTTAATACCGTATGGGGCGTGGGGTACCGATGGAAAAGCGAAGACTGATTTCTCTGCGCAGCGTGCTGCTGCAATATCTGGTGCGCACGGCGCTGGCCTGCCTGCTGGTCGCGGTGGGGTGGCTGCTGGTGCTGCTGTTGTGGATCCAGAACAGCGGGCTGTTCCTGCCCGCGAATCAGGCCGCGCAGGCCTGCCAGAAGGCCGCACAGGACGTTTTGCCAGGCATGACCGCCGAAACCTTTGACGAAACGCAGCTGGACTCCTTGTGCCGGTACGCCCTGTTTGCCGCGCCGGACAGCAGCGAGGTGCTGGCCACCAACATGGATGCCGGGCACTTGCAGCGGGCAATGGAGAACCAGCAGGGGAAAACCCGCTGGCATTTTGGCTACACACAGTATTATATGACGTCGAAATTGCAGGACGGAACGGTTTGCCTGCTGCAATTTGACTATGCCGTGCCCTACGCCGACCCTGCGCTGCGGGGCGTGCTGCCGGATATGCAGACCGTGCACTGCATTCTGGGCATTCTGCTGCTGATAGGGGCAGTGGTGTGGAGCACCCACAGGACAGGGCGCTTCCTGACCCGGGAGACCGAAAAGCTGACCGCCGCCGCGCAGGCGGTGGCGCGGAAGGATCTGGACAGCGCCGTGTTTTCCGGTGCGAAGGTGCGGGAGTACGAGAGCGCTTTGCAGGCATTGCAGACCATGGGCGATGAATTGACCGGCAGCCTGCAGAAGCAGTGGGACATGGAGCAGCGGCAGCGGGAGCAGATCATTCAGCTGTCCCACAAGCTGAAAACGCCGCTGACCATCATCGAGGGCAACGCGGAGCTGCTGGCGGAGGATGACCTGACTGAGGAACAGCGGGCGCAGGTGGAAGCGATTCTGCAGGGTGCAGAGCAGACCCGCACCTATCTGGGAAAGATCCGTGCCGAGGTGCAGACCCCTTTGAAGTATCGACAGAGAAAATGAAAACAGCCCGGTGCGAAACCCTTTCGCACCGGGCTGTCTGCTGTGATAAGCGAAAATTACGGCTGCTCAGCCACCATCATCTTGCTGGCCTTGTAGATGTCGCCGCAGCCGAGGGTGATGACCAGATCGCCCTCCCGGGCGTTCTGCTTGACCCACTCGGCGGCCTCCTCCAGACTGTTCACCAGAACAGAGCCGGGGATCTGAGCGGCCAGTTTTGCACTGGTAATGGTGGGATCGTTGGGCTCACGGCTGCCCATGATGGGAGTGAGCACCGTGATGTCGGGGATCTTGAGCACATCCACAAAGTCGTTGAACAGCAGCTTGGTGCGGCTGTATGTAAACGGCTGGTGGACGGCGATCAGACGCTTGTAGCCCATCTCCTTGGCCGTGGTCAGGGTAGCGCGCAGCTCGGTGGGGTGATGGGCATAATCGTCCACGACCAAAGCACCGTTACACTCGCCGTAGACCTCAAAGCGGCGGCCGGCACCCTTGAAGTTCAGGGCTGCATCGGCGCACTGCTCCACGGTCAGACCGACGAAGCGGCAGACGGCGCACATGGCAAGCGCATTGTAAATGTTGTGGTAGCCGGGCACAGCCAGACGGATATGGCCGGTGACCTTGTTCCACTCCTTCAGGTCGAACTCAAAGAAGCCGGGTTTGTATTCGTTCACGTTCAATGCCTGATAATCGCCGTCGTTCTGGATGCCAAAGGTGCGCACGCGGCGGTCCAGCGTGTACATGACATCCATGGTGTTCTTGTCGTCCGCATTGGCAAAGATCATGAACTTGGTCATCAGGGCAAAGCGCTTGAAGGCGAACTTCAGCTCGCCCATGCTGCCGTAGTAATCCAGATGGTCGTTGTCGATGTTCAGCACAACGGACAGGTACGGGGTCAGTTTCAGGAAGGTCTCGGCAAATTCACAGGACTCAATTACGATATCGTCGCCCTTGCCAGCCTTGCCGTAGCCATTGATCAGCGGAAGCTTGCCGCCGATGACGGCAGACGGGTCGCGGCCTGCCAACTCCAGCGCAGTGGTAATCATGGAAGTGGTGGTGGTTTTGCCATGGGTGCCGGAGACGCAGATGCTCTGCTTGTACAGGCGGCTCACATAACCCAGCAGAACGCTGCGCTCGATGGTGGGGATGCCGTAGGAGGCAGCGGCATTCAGTTCCACGTTATCTTTGGAAATGGCGGCAGAGTAGACCACCATGTCGGTGCCGATCACATTATCGGCGCTGTGACCCAGGCTGACCTTGACACCCATCTCACGCTCGTAGCGGATGATGCTGCCATCCAGCACATCGCTGCCGGAAATCTCGTAGCCTTTTGCGGCAAGGATCTGGATGAGCGGATACATGCCGCTGCCGCCGCAGCCGATGAAGTGGATCTTTTTTACATTGTCCAGCAGGTGCTGGTTGTAATCGGTGTACATGAACATATAAGGCAACCTCCAAATAAATAACGGCCGCAGAGCAGACCGATTCAATCCATTCTATTAGGATACATCTTATTATATAATTTTTGGCGGACAAAATAAACAGGTAAACCCGAATTTTCGGAAAGAACCATAAATCCAATTCGGAATTTGTGATAAGTGTACAAGAAAACCGAAACCGGGAACTTCTTCATAAAAGATTTACATTTGCCTTTACAAAATACTTAACAACTTTGAATCATCTGTGGTAAAATAGAAAAGGACAATTTTTTAAGGGATCGTCGGTGCGGCCGACAGAGGATGCAGAACGGTTTTATAAAAGGAGAAATAATGTGAGAATCAAGATCACAGCGGACAGCACCTGCGACCTGTCCGAAGAGCTTTTGGCACAGTGGGACATTGCCCTGATGCCCATGCACATTCTGATGGGCGAGGATAGCTATCTGGACGGCGTAACGATCCACCCGGAAGATGTGTTTGCCTATGTGAATGCGGGCGGCAAAATGCCCAAATCCGCCGCCGCAAATCTGGTGGAATATACCGAATTTTTTGAGCCGTTTGCCAAAGAGTGCGATGCGGTGATCCATATTTCGGTCAGCAGCAAGCTTTCGTCCTGCTTCCAGAATGCGAAGCTGGCGGCAGGCGAATTCGAGAATGTCTATGTGGTGGACAGCCAGAATATCTGTACCGGGCAGGGCTATCTGGTGCTGAAAGCGGCCAAGTGGGCTGCAGATGGCCTGCCCCCTCGCAACATTACGATGCGGCTGCAGAGCCTTGCCAAACGGGTAGAGCTGAGCTTTGTACTGGACCGGCTGGACTTTATGGCCAAGAGCGGCCGCTGCTCCGGTGTGCTGGCCTTCGGGGCAAACCTGCTGGGCATCAAGCCCGCACTGGAAGTGATCGACGGCGAACTGAAGGTAGTCAAAAAATACCGCGGCAGCCTGCCCATCTGCGTGGGCAAGTACATCACCGACCGTCTGGTGGAACGCGACGACATCGAGGACAGCCTTGTGTTCATCTCCTCCTGCCAGCCGAAGCCCGGCTGCATGGACGCAGTGAAGGCGGGGCTGAAGAAATACGGCAGCTTCAAGGAATGCCACGAGACAGACATCGGCACCACCATCGGCGGCTATTCCGGCCCGGGTACCATTGGCATCGTGTTTGCGCGGAAGGAAAAATAAAAAAGTGGCTGTTGCACATGCGACAGCCACTTTTTCTCACTGGGAGCGGCGTTTTAAAATTTCATCCAGAATGGCATCGGCCACATCGGCCTTGCTCATCAGCGGCAGCTCACGGGTGCCGTCCGGGGTAATGAGGGTGACTACATTGGTGTCCACACCAAAACCGGCACCGGCCACTTTCAGGTTGTTGGCAACCACCATGTCCAGATTCTTTTTGGTCAGCTTTGCAGAGGAGTTTTCCACAAGATCGCGGGTCTCCATGGAAAAACCGCACAGGAACTGGTGGGTCTTTTTGGGGCCGATGGTGCCCAGAATATCCGGCGTGCGTTCCAGAGGGATGGACATGTCGCCGTCCTTTTTTTTGATCTTGTCGTTTGCCACGGCAGCGGGGCGGTAGTCGGCCACGGCAGCGGCCATAATGAGCACATCCGTAGCATCAAAGCGGCTGGTGACGGCTTCGTACATCTGCTGAGCAGTGGTCACGGGCACATCGGTGGTAAACTTGACCGGCTGCAGGGCAGTCTCGCCGTGGATAAGGGTGACATCCGCGCCGCGCATGGCGGCGGCACGGGCAAGGGCATAGCCCATCTTGCCGGTGGAATGGTTGGTGAGGTAGCGCACCGGGTCCAGCGGCTCCTGCGTGGGGCCGGCGGTGACGGCAATGCGCAGACCGGCAAGATCTTTGGGCCGGGCAATGGCATGCAGGATATACTCGATCAGCACATCTTCCTTAGGCAGACGGCCGCTGCCAACATCCTTGCAGGCCAGCACGCCGCTCTCGGAGGGGATCACCGTGAAGCCGTAGCGTTCCAGCGTGGCGATATTATCCTGCGTGATGGGGTTCTCCAGCATTCCGGTATTCATGGCCGGAGAAACGAGCTTGGGGCACTTTGCAGCCAACACTGTGGTGGTGAGCATATCATCGGCGATGCCGTGGGCCATCTTGGCGATGACGTTGGCAGTGGCCGGGGCGACAAGGATCACATCGGCTTTTTTTGCCAGCGAGATGTGGGTGACTTCAAACTTGAAATCCCGGTCAAAGGTATCCACCATGCACTTGTGGCCGGTAAGCGTTTCAAATGTAACAGGGGTGATGAACTGGGTCGCATTTTTGGTCATGATGACCTCCACATCGGCTCCCAGCTTGCGCAGTGCGCTGGCCACGTTGGCCATTTTATAGGCGGCAATGCCGCCGCTTACGCCCAGAAGGACGCATTTTCCGTTCAGATCCATTGGTAAAACCTCCTGCAAAAACGTACTGTTTCCACATTTCTTACCTTAGTATAATGCAAAAGTTCCGCCAGCACAACAAAATCTTTGTACAGGCTTGTAACTGGGGACAAAATGCGGTAAAATACAGCTTGACAAAGAATAGATGAACAACCCGTTAGGGTCGGTGTGCCGGCAGCTTTCTCTTCGGACACGAGTCGGGCCATTCCATCGCCCGCCCTATTGCCTGACGGCAACAGGGTCCCACCCCAGCGGACGGTCCTCAGAGAAACTACCGGCCCGCCGTCTGGATAAGATGCCGGCCTGCCGTTACTCAAACCTTTAAAAAGGAAAACAGAATTATGATCTTAGCCATTGATATAGGCAACACCACCGTCGCCCTTGGGGGCATTCGGGACGGACGTGTATGCTTTGTGGCGCGCATGGACACGGTGCGCACCCGCACGGCTGCAGAATATCGTGTCGAAATGGATAAAATTTTTGCGCACCGCCGCCATCCTGAGCGCCCCATGCGCTTTGAGGGCGCTGTGCTCACCAGCGTGGTGCCCCAGATCACCGGGGCACTGGCTGAGTGCGCCCGCCATTATACGGGCAGGAAGCCGGTCATCGTTTCGCCGGAGATCCGAACCGGACTGACCATGGGCGTGGATGAACCCCACGCCGTGGGCAAGGATCGCCTTGTGGATGCGGCTTATGCGGCGGCAAATTTTCCGCTGCCGGTGGTCACGGTGGACCTTGGCACTGCCACGACCTTTAATGTGGTGGACGAGAACCGCGTGTTCCGGGGCGGTGTCATCTGCCCGGGGCTTTCCACCGGGCTGCGGGCACTGGGCGACCGCTGTGCCCAGCTGCCGCAGGTGCATCTTGGCTCGCCCAAAAGCGCCATTGGCACCAACACCGAAAAATGCATGCTGTCCGGCTCCGTGATGGGCACGGCTGTGCTCATTGACGGCATGGTGCAGCGCATTGAGGAAGAGCTTGGCCGTCCGGCCACTCTGGTGGTAACAGGAGGGCTGGCAAAGTATGTGACACCGCTGTGCCGCCACCCGCTGACCTACGACCCGGAGCTGCTGATGAAGGGACTTGCCCTTTTGTACCAGCTCAATGCGTCCCAGCCGCAGCACCACGGTGCGGGCGGCGGCAGGCACTATGGCCGACAGAACCAGCACGGCCATGCAAAACAGCGCACCTACCCCAAAAAGCGCACCCGCCGCGAGCCGGAAGCGCTGGTAGGCTGACCAACGACAGGATGGGGAGAAAAATCAGATGAAATTAGGCATTCTTGGCACGGGCAAGATCGTGCGGGAATTTTTGCCATGGCTTGCAGAGCACACGCCTTTTACGGTGCAGGCCATCTGCAGCACCGAGCGCAGCGCCGAGCTGGCTCGGAGCCTTTGCGGCCAGTACGGCGTGCCGCAGCACACCACCAATTTTCTGGAACTGCTGCAGTGGGTGGATGTGGTGTACATTGCAGTGCCGAACCTGCAGCATGTGCGCTATGCCCGCGTGGCGCTGGAAGCAGGCAAACATGTTATTGTGGAAAAGCCGCTGGCACCCACGGCGGCCCAGACTGAAGAACTGGTAAATCTGGCACGGCACAAAAAGGTGTTCCTGTTTGAAGCCATCACCACCCAGTACCTTGAAAACTACGCAAAGATCCGGGAGCTGCTGCCCCGCATTGGCACCGTGAAGCTGGTACAGTGCAATTTCAGCCAGTATTCCAGCCGGTACGATGCCTTCTGTGCAGGCGATGTACAGCCTGCCTTTGACCCGGCCTGTGCCGGCGGTGCCCTGATGGATCTTGGCGTATATAATGTAAGCTACATCGTGGGCCTGTTCGGGGAGCCGAATCAGGCCAAATATACCGCCAACATAGAGCGCGGCATCGACACCAGCGGCATCCTGACCATGGATTACAGCGGCTTCAAGGCCGTGAGCATCGCCGCCAAGGACTGCGCGGCCCCGGCCCGGTACATCATTCAGGGCACGAAGGGCTATATCCTGCAGAAGTCCACCGCCAACTGCTGCGGCGGCATCACCTTCCACCCCAACGAGGGCAAGGAAGAGCACTATAACCTGAATGGCGGCAGGCCCCGGCAGGCGGCAGAGTTTGAAGCCTTTGCCCGTGCGCTGGAGAGCGGAGATCAGGAGCTGTGCGGCCGGATGCAGGATACCACCATCGCGGTGAGCCGTGTGCTCACGGTGGCCCGCCGCAATGCGGGCATCCGCTTCCCGTGCGACCACTGAAAAAGCCTTTCCCATTGGAACACGCCCTGACAAAAACGCGCTCCAAATTGTTTGAATATTTACTTTAAAACCCGCATAGAGCGGGCAGGTTTGCGCCGTATCCGACGTATAGGGCGGAACGGCAGCAGGAGGAAAACTGAATATGAAAAATACAAAAACTCTTACCCGTGTGGCGCTGCTGGTTGCCATTGAGCTGGTCATGAAGATGGTGGGTCTGGGCAGTGTGCCTGTGGGCCCGCTGTACATGAGCTTCCTGACCCTTCCCATTGCAGTGGGTGCCATCACCATGGGCCCCGCTGTGGGCGCACTGCTGGGCGGTGTGTTCGGCGCAGTGAGCTTCTACGATGCCATCACCGGTGCTTCCGCTATGACGGGTGCGCTGTTTCAGGTAAGCCCTGTGAACACCTTTATCCTGTGCGTGGGTATGCGCGTGTTGATGGGCCTGTGCTGCGGCCTGATCTTCAGCGGCCTGAAGCGCTTTGACAAGCCCGGCACCTGGAGCTACATCCTCAGCGCCATGAGCGCACCCTTCCTGAACACGGTGTTCTTCATGGGCTGGATCGTGCTGGCCTTCTACGGCTGTGACTACGTGCAGAACCTCGTGTCCGTCAAGGGTGCTGCGAACCCCTTCATGTTCGTGGTGCTGCTGGTCGGCGTGCAGGGCGTGGCCGAGTTCCTTGTCTCCGGCATTCTGGGCGGCATCGTAGCCCGTGCTGTGGCAAAGTTCGTAAAATAAAAGATGTGCCGGGATGTCAGGGCGGCGCATTCTATAATCGTGATAAAAAACTCCTCCGGCGAAAGCTGGAGGAGTTTTTTCACAACAAATATTTCTCCTGCATAGGATGGCCCACGAGCAGGCAAAGGGGGATGCGGCATGGAAGCGAAAAAGCTGTTTGTGGTGGTGGGCACCGATGCCCGGCAGGCGGCGGCAGGCCGGGTGCTGGAACGGGCAGGTTATGCGGTGGGCGGAGCCGAACAGGTTGCACTGGCAGATTATATCCTGCTGCCTCTGCCGCTGGATGCGGCCCGCACCCCGCTGGCAGAGCTGCTGCGGGCCGCAAAGCCCGGTGCGGTGGCACTGGGCGGTAGGCTCTCAGTTCAGGCAAAGGCCATCGCACAGAAAGCTGGCGTGGAGCTGGTGGATTACTTTGCCCGACCGGAGCTGACGGTGTACAATGCCATCCCTACGGCGGAGGGCTGCATTGGCATCCTGCTGGCCGAGCGCACCCGTACCCTGTGGGGCACAAACCTTTTGCTGCTGGGCTTTGGCCCGGTGGGACAGGCGCTGGGGGCGCGGCTGGCGGCACTGGGGGCAAATGTGACTGTCTGTGCCCGGCGCGCCGAGCAGCGTGCGCTGGCCGAGAGCCTTGGTCTGCGGGGTGCAGAGCTTGCCCGGCTGGCCGCGCTGGCTCCGGCCTTTGATACGGTGGTGAACACCATCCCGGCCCCGGTGCTGACCGAGCCGGTGCTGGCGGCTCTGCGGCCCGGCAGCCTGATCGTAGATCTGGCATCAAAGCCCGGCGGCACCGACTTTGCTGCGGCGCAGCGGCTGGGCTGCAAGGCCATCCATGCGCTCAGCCTGCCCGCCGCCTGTGCGCCGGACACGGCTGGGGAAGCGGTGGCACGCACCGTGCTGACCATTTTGCGGGAGCGGGAGGAACACACATGAGCACGCAGAAAAAAGGACGCATTGCATTTGCGGTGTGCGGCAGCTTCTGCACACTGGAAGCGGCGCTTGCGGCAGCGCAGCAGCTGACAGAACAGGGCTGGGAGCTGCTGCCCATCATGAGCTTTGCCGCAAAGCAGGATACCCGCTTTGGCACCGGGCAGTTCTGGCAGGAACGGCTGGAAGCCCTTACCAGCCATGCAGTGTTGGACACGTTGCAGGCCGTGGAGCCGCTTGGCCCTAAAAAGCTGGCCAGTGCACTGGTGATCGCGCCCTGCACCGGGGCCACGCTGGCAAGGCTGGCGGCGGGGCTTTCCGATACGCCGGTGACGCTGGCGGCAAAAAGCCTTTTGCGGGTGGGGTGCCCGGTTCTGGTGGGCATTTCCACAAACGACGGGCTGGGCGCATCGGGGGAGAACATGGCCCGGCTCTACCAGCGCAAGCACTACTATTTTGTGCCCTACGGGCAGGATGACCACACCCACAAGCCCAACAGCCTGAAAGCGGACTTTGCCCGTCTGCCCGCTGCACTGGACGCTGCGCTGGCCGGGCGGCAGCTGCAGCCGGTGCTTCTGGGAAATCACGACGCGTGAATGTCTTTTCAGCCGGGGCAAAGTGTGGTATACTATTATCTGATGCTTTGCCGGTGCGGTACGGCCGGGCAGAATAAGCTTCGATGGAGAAAACCAGATGAAAAAACTGACCGCAGCGCTGTGTGCTGTGCTGCTTGTGTTCTGTATGTTTGTGCCGGGGGCAGCGGCGGCTGGCCCTGCCCTTGGTGCCACCCGCGCTTACTGCATCATCGATGCAGACACCGGCCTTGTGCTGGCACAGCAGAATATGAACGAAGAGCTGCACCCGGCATCCATCACCAAGGTGATGACGCTGGGCCTTGCCTGCGAAAAGGCGCAGGGAAACTGGGATGATATAAAGCTCACCGTGACTCACGAGGATGTTTACTCGCTGGCGGGCACCGATTCCAGTCACATTGCCCTGCGCGAGGGCGAAGAAGTGCCCCTGACCGATGCGCTGTACGCCACCCAGATGGCCAGCGCCAACGACGGCGCGAACCTGCTGGCCGAATATGTGGGAGAGGGCACCATCGCGGACGGCGTGGCAAAGATGAATGCGCGGGTAGAAGAGCTGGGCCTTGCGCACACCCACTTTGCAAACCCTCACGGCATCAGCGACGAGGACCACTACACCAGCTGCTACGATATGGCGCAGATCCTGCGCTGGGCACTGGAGCAGCCGGGCTTTGAGCAGGTGTTCACCCGCAATGAGATGTACACCATGGACCCCACCAACATCCAGCCCGTGACCCGCTACTTTTCCCAGCAGGACAAAATGCGCATCGGCTCCAGCCGGTACTACATCTCGTCCATTCTGGGTTCCAAGCTCGGCTATACCAACACGGCCCGCTACAGCTACGCCTGTCTGGCGGAGCAGAACGGCGTCCGGCTCATCTGCGTGACCATGCAGAGCGAGATGAGCACCGATAAATACAACGATATGCGCACCCTGCTGGACTACGCCTTCAGCACCTTTACCGGCTACACCGACCTGCCCGCGCAGGGCATCACAGCACCGCTGAGCGTGGTGGGCGGCGGCGGGAGCCTTGGCACCGTGACCGTCTCCGACCCCGGCGTGCGGCTGCTGCTGGCCAACGGCCTGACTGCCGACGATGTGGAGGTGACGCTGGAACTGCCGGAAAGCTATGTCCTTGGCTCCGACCCGGAGGTGTACGCTGTGTACACCGTCCACGGCGGCGAAAAGCAGGAGAGCACCAGCGTGCGTGTGGATGCGGAAATTTCCGGCCTGCCTGAACTGCTGGAGAACAGCACCGGTCAGGAGTTGGAAGCGGCCAAGGCGGTAAAGCCCCAAAGCCATGCATTCTGGCTGCTGGGCATCTCGCTGGGGTCCACCGCAGCGGCAGCGCTGGTGACTTTTCTGGTGGTGCGGTTCATCACTTGGCGGAAGAAACGCCGCAGAACGCGCACGGAACAGGGACAGACCCGCCGCAGCAAATAAGCGCAAAAGCCTGTGTCGAACAGACTTTTCCAGATAAAACAAACATGCTTCACAAAAGAGAGGTACAAAATATGGGCAAGTTTACGTTTACTCAGACCGAGATCCCCGGTGTTGTGGTCATTGAGCCGCAGGTGTTCGGCGACGACCGCGGCTATTTTATGGAGACCTATCAGAAGGATCAGTTTGCCGAAGCCGGCATCGATAAGGAATTCGTGCAGGACAACCAGAGCCGCTCCACCCGCGGCGTGCTGCGCGGCCTGCACTTCCAGAAGAACCACACGCAGGGCAAGCTGGTGCGCGTGACCAAGGGCGAGGTGTTCGATGTGGCCGTGGACTGCCGCCCCCACAGCGCCACCTTCGGTAAGTGGGTGGGCGTGACCCTTTCCGAGGAGAACAAGAAGATGTTCTACATCCCGGAGGGCTTTGCACACGGTTTTCTGGTGCTGAGCGATGTGGCAGAGTTCTGCTACAAGTGCACCGATGTGTATGACCCCACCAGCGAGGGCGGCATCCCCTACGATGACCCCACCGTGAACGTGCAGTGGCCGGACTGCGGCTGCGAGCACAAGACCAGCGCAAAGGACAAGCTGCACGAGCCCTTTGCTGCACAGAAGTTTGAATATTTTGAAAAGTGGTGATCGCCTGTGGCAAAATTCAAAGCAATGTGGAACGGCTTCTGGTGCTACCGCTATCTGCTGTGGAACCTCGTCAGCCGTGACTTCAAGCTCAAATACCGCCGCAGCGTGCTGGGCGTGGTGTGGAGCGTTCTGAACCCGCTGCTCATGTGCCTTGTGTACTGGGCCGTGTTCAGCAGTCTGATGGACATGCGCGGCAGCGGCATCGACAACTTTGCCGTGTTCCTGATGTGCGGCCAGCTGCTGTTCAACTTCTTCAACGAGGCCACCTCCACCGGCATGAGCAGTGTGCTGGGCGCTGCGCCCCTGCTCAAAAAGGTGTATATCCCCAAGTATATCTTCCCGCTGGAAAAGTGCTGCTTTGCCATGGTGAACTGCGTGTTCAGCTTTGTGGCACTGCTGCTGGTGATGATCTTCACCGGTGCACCCTTCCACCTGACCCTCATCGAGGCGGTCTACCCGCTGGTGACGCTGTTCTTCTTCAGTCTGGGCGTGGGCCTGCTTCTGGCAGCGGCTACCGTGTTCTTCCGGGATATCATGCACATCTGGAGCGTGTTCATCACCGCATTGCTGTATTTTTCCGCCATCTTCTACGACCCCACCCAGATGACCTTTTCCATTGGCGGGTTCAACATGCAGCAGATCATCAAGCTGAATCCCATGTACTGGTACATCACAGGCTTCCGCCGTACCGTAATGTGGGGCATCCCGCTGGATTTCAACATGTTCGCGGTGTGCGGCTGCTGCGCCGTGCTTTCCATGCTGGTGGGCGTGTGGGTATTCCGCAAAACGCAGGACCGCTTTGTGCTGCATATTTAAGGAGGAAGAACAATGGAACCGATCATCAAAGTGGACAATGTTTCCATGTGCTTCAACCTCTCCAAGGAAAAGCATGAGAGTCTGAAAGAGTATTTTCTGGCCATGGTGCAGGGCCGCCTGCAGTACGATGAATTTTACGCCCTCAAGGACGTGAGTCTGGACATCATGCCCGGTGATTTCTACGGCCTTGTGGGTCTGAACGGCTCGGGCAAGTCCACCCTGCTCAAGACCATTGCGGGCGTGTACAAGCCCAGCAAGGGCAAGGTGACGGTCCGCGGCTCCATCGCCCCGCTCATCGAGCTGGGCGCGGGCTTTGATATGGACCTGACTGCCCGCGAGAACATCTATCTGAACGGCACGGTGCTGGGCTTCTCGCCCAAGTATCTGGACGAAAAGTTTGACGAGATCGTGGAGTTCAGCGAGCTGCAGAACTTTCTGGATGTGCCGCTCAAGAACTACTCCTCCGGCATGGTGGCCCGCATCGGCTTTGCCATTGCCACCATCACCAAGCCCGATATCCTCATTGCGGACGAGGTGCTTTCGGTGGGCGATTTCCTGTTCCAGCAGAAGTGCGAAAAGCGGATGCAGGAGCTGATGGCGGGCGGCACCACGGTCATTCTGGTGTCTCACTCCATTGAGCAGATCGAGCGCATGTGCAGCAAGGTGGCATGGCTGAGCCACGGCCACCTGAAAATGAATGGCGATACGGCAACGGTCTGCGCGGCCTACAAGGCAACGCAGCGCGGCGAGGCCTGATATGAATGTACGACTGAAACGTGCCAGAGAACTGGCAGGCTATGCGGTGCAGCTGACGAGGGACGAGGGCCTGCCCACCATGCTCAAACGGGGCGCGGGCTTTGTCAAGCGCCGCTGCTTTGGCAAGCGTGCCCGCTATCTGCCCGCCAAAAAGGTGCTGGAAGCCCAGCGGGCTGAAATGGCCGACAAAACGGCGGCAGACTGCGGCCTGCCCACCATCAGCATCCTGACCCCGCTGTATAATACGCCGGAAAAATATCTGCGGGAATTTCTGGATTCCTTTGTGAACCAGACGGCCCCCAACGGTCAGCTCTGCCTTGCGGATGCTTCCGATGCAGAACATGCCGATGTGAAGCGCATCGTGGAGGAATATCAGACAAAGAATCAACGTATCGTATACAAAAAGATCGAAAACAAGGGCATTGCGGCCAACACCAATGCTGCGGCAGAGCTTGCCACAGGGGAATATCTGGCCCTTGCCGACCACGATGATATCCTTGCGCCCCACGCCATGTACACCATGGGCAAAGCCATTCTGCAGCTGCGGGCGCAGGGCGAGCCGGACGGCTTCCTCTACAGCGATGAAGCACTCTTTTCCAAGAGCATCCAGCGGCCCATGGTGGCCCACTTCAAGTCGGATTACGCCCCGGACTATCTGCTGTGCTGCAACTACATCTGCCACTTGGCGGTGTTCCAAAAGGCGCTGTGGGATGAGATTGGCGGGGAGCGGCCGGAGTGCGACGGCAGTCAGGACCACGACCTGTTCCTGCGCCTTGTGGAAAAGACCGGCGGTGCGGCCCATGTGCCGCAGGTGCTGTACTACTGGCGGGTGCACGCAGGCTCCACCTCCGGCGGCACCGATGCCAAGCCCTATGTGGCGGCAGCAGCCAAAAAGGCGCTGGCCGACCATCTGGCCCGCACCGGACGCACCGGCACCGTGGAGGATGGCCTGTTCCCCAGTACCTACCGGGTGAAGTGGGATATCGTGGGCGACCCGAAGGTGAGCATCCTCATCCCGAACAAGGACCACACCGACGATCTGGAAAAGTGCCTGCACAGCATCTGGACCAAAACCAGCTGGGAGAACTTTGAGGTTATCGTCATCGAGAACAACTCCACCGACCCGGCCACCTTTACCTATTATAAGGAAGCCCGGCAGCGCTACGACGGCCTGCAGGTGGTCAACTACCCGCAGAAGGGCTTCAACTTTTCTGGCATCAACAACTTTGGCCGGCAGTACGCCAGCGGGGATTACCTGCTGCTGCTGAACAACGACGTGGAGGTGCGCAATGCGGATTGGCTCACGGAGCTTTTGCGGCAGTGTGCTCACCCCGGCGGCGCGGCCATCTGCGGCGCAGAGCTGCTTTACCCGGACGAGACGTTGCAGCATGCAGGCGTTGTGACCGGCCTTGGCGGCTACGCGGGCCACAGCCACAAATACCGCAAGGCGGGCGGCAGCGGCTACATGTTCCGCGCTGCAACGGTGCAGGACTTTTCCGCCGTCACCGGTGCCTGCCTGCTGGTAAAGACCAGCGTGTGGGACGAAGTGGGCGGTCTGGACGAAGCCTTTGCGGTGGCCTTCAACGATGTGGATTTCTGTCTGCGGGTGCGGGATGCAGGGTACCGCATTGCGTGGACACCCTATGCTCAGCTGACCCATTACGAGAGCAAGAGCCGCGGCGGCGACGAAAAAGACCCGGTGAAGGCCCGGCGCTTTGCCGCCGAGCAGCAGCGGCTGTATGCTGTGCACGGCAAGGCGAACATCCTGCACGACCCCTACTACAACCCCAACCTGACCATGGACCGGGAGGATTTTTCCGAAAGCAATGATCTGCGCGGGCTGAAAGAGGGACGTATCACGGTGCAGTGGAGGAAATAACAGCATGAACATCAAGGGCCATTTTGAGACCATCACCCGGCACAAGCTGCTGGTGATGAAATACTGCTTTGCCTGCGGGCTCTATGAGCAGGGCCTTGCCCACGACCTGAGCAAGTACAGCCCTACCGAGTTTATTCCGGGCTGCATCTATTATCAGGGTGACCACAGCCCCAACGAAGCGGAACGTCTGGCGCGGGGCTATTCCTCCGCGTGGCTGCACCACAAGGGCCGCAACAAGCACCATCTGGAATACTGGATCGACTACAGCACCCGGAAGGTGGGCCTTGCCGGCATGAAGATGCCCCTGCGCTATGTGTGCGAAATGGTGTGCGACCGCGTGGCCGCCAGCCAGATCTATCTGGGCGACAAGTACACGGACGCTTCCCCGTGGGAATACTACGAGCGCAGCAAGACCCACTACCTGCTCCACCCGGAGACCCGTGCCCTGCTGGAAGAGCTGCTGAAAATGGTGCGCGACCTTGGACATGACCGCACCTTTGAGCACATGAAATACCTGCTGGGCTGCGAGAACGATTACTAAGCCCGAAAGGCTGCTGCACAGACTGTGCGGCAGCCTTTTTTTGCGCACATTGCCAAAAAAGCCTACCGCATTTTGGTGCACCCGTGCATTGACAAAATGGCGAAAGTGACGGTAAAATGAAGGAAAGCAGGCTTGGGAAACGTCTGGGCCGCATAGGATAGTGTCTGACGAAGAAGGAGGCATGAAGCATGAAATTGTTCAAGAAACTGGCAGCTGCCGTACTGGTGGCGGCTCTGGCACTGATGATGGTGGGCTGCGGCGGCTTCAAGACAGACCTTGCCCAGCAGGTCAAGAACGCGGTCTCGGATAATGCTGTTATGCTTGGCAAGCAGGCCACGAACAGCAAGGACCTGGATGCCTTGGCGGCAAAGCTGCTGACAGAGTATAATAACGAGATCGCTGCTTTGGACGAAGGCGCAGATTGGCCGGATCTGCAGGATCTGCTGAAGGATGAGACGTTCCTGAAAAAGTTCGGCATTGACCCGGAAAAGGATGCTTATGTGGTCTCCTTGGTGTACGTTCCGAGTTACATTAGCGATACCATGAATCAGTTTAAGCCTTTTAGTCTTGCAGAGCAGCTTCGGGAGAATGCTGATCTTGCAATCGGCGATCCTGACATCGGAAGCAAATATGAGTTTGGTCTTGCCATCGGCACGCTTGACGGTGAGAACTACGTGCTTATGCTCATGAAATAAGAGCGTCCGGGCTGTGACAGCCCTTACGGATGCCCCAGGACCGGAACGGTATATTTACAAGATGCGGCCTGCAGCAGCTGCCCCGGTAGACTTATTGCAGGCTGCGGCGGCGGCAATAGCTACACCATGCAGAACGAGCTGCTGAAAGTAACGATCGATAAGTTAACAGACATTGGCAAAACTGTGACCCAGAGCAAAAAGGCAGATGAAATGGCAGCAGCGCTGCTGGCAGCCGCCGATACAGCCGCCGCGCAGGAGGCAAACAACGGCAAGGATGCCGAAGATCTGCTGCTGGATCCTGCTGTTATAAAGGCAGCCGGTATTGACCCCGAAAAAACGCCCTGCGTGGTCAACCTGATCGACGACGTTCAGTTCAAGAGCAGCGGCATGATGGGCGAGTTCCTGAAGATAGAGTGGATGGGGCAGGTCACGAGCCTCGAAAACTTTGATGGCGATGGCATCGGCACGTTCAACCCCAGTGATGATGATAAGGTCGAGATCGGTGCAGCTACGCACAAGATCGGCGATGAGAGCTATATCCTGATCCTGCTCACCTATACTACGAGCACAACTTGATACACCCCGGGCTGCCGCACACAGGCTGTGCGGCAGCCTTTTTTGCCCCGCAAAACACAAATCCCCCAGCCCGTGCGGCGCTGCCGTTCAGGCTGGGGGATGCTTTTTGTGCAAGACGGGTGTTACTGCTCGTTTTCGTAGATCTGGATATAGCGGGGCGCGTTTTTATCCTGAATAAGCAGCAGGGCGGCGGTCAGGGCAACGGCCAGCGTGGTGAGCAATGCGAGCAGCACTTTGAGAACTTTCATGGTTTCAAGCCTCCTTGGTAAGTCTGGCGCGGAGCGGGGGACGTTCCGCAGTTTTTGGTTGCCCTTAGTATAGCATAATCCGCATACAAAGGCAAACACCGGATACAGGAAGAAAAATACGGTGGTTAGTTGTATATAACCACGAAAAAATGAAAAGAAAGTTCAGGAAAACACATCATTTTTGTGCCATTGTCGTTGACTTCCCACGCCAAAATGATACAATAAACATGTTAAGCAGCTGCTGTCCCTGTACCAGTGCGCCTGCATGGGCGTGGGGGCGGCAATTCAAGCAGAATGGGGGATTTGAATTCCATGTTGAACAAGCTGAAACGTGCGGCGCTTGGCGCGCATACGCCGCATGACAAGGCAACTGCTGCAAGCAAACCGATCCCGATGCCTCTGCCCGCGCAGGTACGCATCCTCATGAGCCAGCATATCGGCGCTCCCGCCAAAGCTCTGGTCAAAAAGGGCGACGAGGTGTTCGTTGGTACAAAGATCGGCGAGGCTGGCGGCTTCGTCTCTGCAAACATCCACTCCAGCGTTTCCGGCACGGTTGCCGCGGTGGAGCCCTTCCGTCTGTCCAATGGCCGCATGTGCGACTCTGTCGTCATCAAGACCGATGGCAAACAGACCGTGGACCCGGCTGTCAAGGCACCGGAAGTGACCGATAAGGCCAGCTTCCTCAAGGCTGTGCGTGAGTGCGGTTTGGTCGGTCTGGGCGGCGCAGGCTTCCCGACCGACGTAAAGCTGCAGCCCAAGCAGCAGGTGGATACCCTGCTGATCAACGCTTCCGAGTGTGAAGTGTGGCTGACCAGCGATACGCAGGAGATGCTGAACTGCAGCGATGATATCATCCGCGGCATCAAGGCCGTGTTGCAGTACACCGGCATCCCGAAGTGCGTCATCGGCATTGAGAACAACAAGCCCGAGTGCATCGACCTGCTGTGCAAAAAGACCAATGGCGACAGCACCATCGAGGTCAAGCCCCTGCCCAGTGTCTACGGCACCGGCGCAGAGCTGATCCTCATTGAAAAGTGTCTGGGCCGCGAAGTGCCCCACGGCGGTCTGCCCGCAGATGCCGGCGCCATCGTCATGAACGTGACCAGCGTCTCCACCCTTGGCAAGTATCTGGCTACCGGTATGCCGGTGGTCGAGCGCACCATCACCGTGGACGGCGATGCCTGCGCAAAGCCCCAGAACATCGTTGTCCCCGTGGGCACTGCCTATCAGGACATCATCGATTTTGCGGGTGTCAAGGGCGAGCTGGGCAAAGTGGTTGCCGGCGGTGCCATGATGGGCCCCGCTGTGGAGAACCTGAGCTACCCCACCACCAAGACCACCTCCGGCCTGATCTTCCTGAGCAAGGCCGCTGCAGAGCCTGCACCGGTGAATCCCTGCATCCGCTGCGGCCGCTGCGTGGAGTACTGCCCCATGGGTCTGGAGCCTGTGGAGGTCAATCAGGCATACGCTGCACGCGATGTGCAGGAGCTGGGCAAGCTGCATGCAGACTACTGCTTCAACTGCGGCAGCTGCTCGTTCGTCTGCCCGGCAAAGCGCCCTGTTACCCAGATGATGAGTCTGGCAAAGGCGTTCTACCTTGGTGAAATCAAAAAAGGAGGCAATAAGTAATGGATACGAAGCTTATTGTTTCGGCTTCCCCGCATGTGCGCAGCGAAGAGACCACCCAGAGCCTGATGGCCAACGTGATCGTCGCCCTGTGCCCCTGCGTGGTGGCCTCTGCCATCATTTTTGGTATGCGTGCACTGCTGGTAACAGCCGTGTCCGTGGTGGCCTGTGTGGCTTTTGAGTGGCTGTACTGCAAGCTGCTCAAGAAGCCCAACCCCATCAGCGACCTGTCCGCCGTCGTTACCGGCATCATTCTGGCCATGAACGTGCCCGTGGGCATGCCCATCGGCCAGCTCATCATCGGTGATCTGGTGGCCATCGTCATCGTCAAGCAGCTGTTCGGCGGCATCGGCATGAACTTTGCCAACCCCGCTCTGGTGGGCCGTATCGTGCTGTTCATCAGCTTTGCCGGTTCCATGAACAAGTGGGTGTTCCCGGATGCAGCGGTGGATCAGCTGTCCAGCGCTACCCCGCTGGCTGTGGCCGATAAGTCCAAGCTGAGCCTGCTGGATCTGTTCATGGGCATCCACGGCGGTGTGCTGGGCGAGACCTGCGCACTGGCCATCGTGCTGGGCCTGATTTATCTGGTGGCCACCAAGACCATCAGCATCGCCATCCCGGCTTCTTACGTCGGCAGCATGTTCGTGTTCTACCTCATTGCTACCCACAGTGTGCACGAGGCTCTGGTTGCCGTGCTGAGCGGCGGCCTGCTGTTCGGTGCTGTGTTCATGGCTACCGACTACGTTACCAGCCCCTTCACCCTGAAGGGCAAGCTGGTGTACGGCGTGGCACTGGGCATCGTCACCTTTGCCATCCGTTACTGGGGCAGCTACACCGAGGGCGTGTCCTTCGCACTGCTGTTCATGAACCTGTGGGTTCCCTACATCAACGATCTGACCCGTCAGACCCCGTATGGCTACATCAAGCCTGCAAAGAAAGCAAAGGAGGGTGCTGGCAAATGAGTAAGTCTTCCAACTGGGAGAGCACCATCAAGCCCATTGTTGTGCTGAGCGTTATCTCCCTGATCGCCAGCCTGCTGCTGGCACTGGTGAACGGTATGACCGCCCCGGTCATTGCCGAGAACACCAAGCGCACCACTCTGGCCGCTTATGTCGGCGTGCTGCCCTCCGTTTCGGATGCCAGCGAGCTGGAAGAAGTGACCGATTACACCACCGCCGGCATCACCGGCGTGGTCAAGGCTCCGGACGGCAGCACTGCGATCAAGGCCGAGGAAAAGGGCTTTGACGGCGGTATCCTGACCGTCATCATGGGCTTCGACGCCAACGGCGCCGAGACCGGCATCTGGGTGGACGCTTCCACCCAGACCAAGGGCATCGGCTCCAACGTGAGCAGTGACGACTTCCTGGCGCAGTTCGACGGCATGGACGGCACCCAGAACATTGTGATGAATCAGGATTACGACGCCTACAGCGGCGCAACCATCTCCTCCACCGCACTGTTTGCTGCCATCAATGACTGTGTCAACTGCTACAACGAGCTGGCGTAAAGGAGGTTGGTAAGAAATGGCACAAGAAAATAAGTCCAAGGTAAGCATCCTTACCAACGGCATTATCAAAGAAAACCCCGTTCTGCGTCTGGTTCTGGGTACCTGCTCCATTCTGGCAGTTACCACTGCAGTTTCCAGCGCTCTGGGCATGGGTGCCGCCTTCACCTTCGTGCTGGTGTGCTCCAATATCATGATCTCCCTGCTGCGCAAGGTGATCCCCGGCAAGGTGCATCTGCCCTGCTACATCGTCATTATCGCAAGCTTCGTGACCATCGTTCAGATGTTCATGCAGGCTTACATGGAAAGCCTGTACAACGCTCTGGGCGTGTTCCTGCCCCTGATCGTTGTCAACTGTATCATTCTGGGCCGTGCCGAGATGTTCGCCTGCAAGAACAGCATCGTGGACTCCGCACTGGACGGCGTGGGCATGGGCGTTGGCTACACCCTCACCGCTACCCTGATGGCATCCATCCGTGAGATCCTGGGCAGCGGCACATGGCTGGGCTTCCAGGTGATCCCGGAAAGCGTTGCCAAGGTCTCCATCATGACGCAGGCTCCCGGCGCATTCTTCTGCTTTGGCCTGTTGATGGCCGGCTGTGTGTGGCTGGAAGGCAAGCTGGATGCCCGCATCGAGCGCAAGAGCTGCTGCGACCTTGATAACCTGAAGAAGGAGGCAGAATAAGATGTTAGTAAAACTCGCTGCGATCTTCTTCAGCATGATCCTGGTCAACAACTACGTGCTGGTGAAGTTCTACGGTATCTGCCCGTTCCTGGGCGTTTCCAAAAAGCTGGATTCTGCGGTTGGTATGTCCGGCGCCGTCATCTTCGTTATGTTCATGGCAACGGCCGTTACCTTCCCCATCCAGATCTTCATTCTGGACCCGGCTGGTCTGAGCTACCTGCAGACCATCGTGTTCATTCTGGTCATTGCTGTTCTGGTGCAGTTCATCGAGATCTTCCTCAAGAAGTACGTGGTTGCACTGTATAACTCTCTGGGCGTTTATCTGCCCCTGATCACCACCAACTGCTGTGTTCTGGCGGTCACCATTCTGGTCGTGGGCGACTACGGCGCAGATGTGGCTGCTATGGGCTTCGGTGTTGCTTACATTGAGGCTCTGGTGTGTGCCATCGGCGCAGGCTGCGGCTTCATGCTGGCCATGGTCATGTTCAGCGGCGTGCGCAAGCGCGTGGAAGCCTGCGATCCCCCGGCACCCTTCAAGGGCCTGCCCATCACCCTGATCGCAGCAGCAATCACCAGCCTGTCCTTCATGGGCTTCGGCGGCATCGTCGAAAACCTGTTCAATGTCACGCTGTAAGGGAGGAACAGGATTATGAATATTGTATCTGCTGTTATCCTGTGTACCATCGTGGGCGCAGTCGGCGCGATCGTTCTGGTCGCAGCGTCCAAGTTCATGGCGGTGGAGGAAGACCCCCGCATTGAAGAAGTTACCAACTGCCTTGCCGGTGCAAACTGCGGCGGCTGCGGCTACGCAGGCTGTGCGGACTACGCAAAGGCTGTGGTCATGGACGGCGTGCCCTGCGACAAGTGCGCACCCGGCGGCCCCAAGGCTGCCGCTGCCATTGCCAAGATCATGGGCGGCACGGCCAGCGCTGTGGA
The DNA here is from genome assembly GCF_009679715.1 of Faecalibacterium sp. BIOML-A1. Taxonomy (NCBI): domain Bacteria; kingdom Bacillati; phylum Bacillota; class Clostridia; order Eubacteriales; family Oscillospiraceae; genus Faecalibacterium; species Faecalibacterium sp. BIOML-A1. The sequence continues at coordinate 125,223 of NZ_WKZJ01000010.1, read as the reverse complement.
AAAGAAGGCGGTTGTCCAGTGCCAGGGCAATTCCGAGCACTGCAAGCCTGCTTATGATTACAAGGGCATCCAGACCTGTGCAGCCGCTGCTGCACTGTACGGCGGCCCCAAGACCTGCTCCTTTGCCTGCGTTGGTCTGGGCGACTGCACCAAGGTGTGTAAGTTCGATGCCATCCACATTGTGGACGGTGTTGCCAAGGTGGACAAGGACAAGTGCACCGGCTGCGGTGCCTGCGCAAACATCTGCCCCAAGCAGGTCATTATGATCGACGTGGGCGGCCCGCGCAAGCCGGTGGTCATGTGCTCCAACAAGGACAAGGGTCCTGTGGCCATGAAGGCCTGCACCACCTCCTGCATTGCCTGCGGTATGTGCGAGCGCACCTGTAAGTTCGACGCTATCCACGTGGTGGACGGCGTGGCCCGCATCGACTACGACAAGTGCAAGGGCTGCGGCATGTGTGCCCAGAAGTGCCCCAAGCACATCATCCTCTTCCCGCTGAAGGATGACCCCAATCCCCCGAAGCCCGTGGTGAAGCCCGCCGCTCCCGCTGCTGCTCCCGCAGCAAAGCCGGAAGCCGCTGCTGAGGCAAAGCCCGAGACCAAGGCAGAGTAAACTGTAAACCAAAGCCCGCCGTGCAGCGATGCCCGGCGGGCTTTTTGCATAGAAAATGATTGGAAATGCCCTCTGCGTTGCTCTGTGCATAATTCAAGGAAATATTCTTCTAGATTTCGGTAGAACGGAACGCCTGCGGGCGTTCCGTTCTACCATTTTCACAAGAAAGGTCGCAGAGATGAGATGCATTTTCCCGTCACAGCCCCTCTCGTGAAAAAGCGTTTGGAGCGCTCCGCAGAGCTTGTCGGGGCAACGCCCCTCCATCTGCTTACGCAGACCGCTCTGCCGCTTAAAAGCCCCACTGGGGCTTTCATTGCTGCGCAAATGCGGTCGCTCCAAACGCGAAATTAAAAATGAATTTTCCGCTGAAGATGCCCAGAGCGCAAGCGGAGGGCATTTTAAATCGTCCGAACCCGGCGGGCTTTTTGCAACTTTTTGTAAGAAAATCCGGTTGCAATGATGCGGAATTATGGTTAAATAGAAGGAGGATATTTTCACAGAAAGAGGACGATTATGGAACAACAGTCTGCACGCCTGCGGAATACAGGCTTTCTTACTTTCTTCTTCAGTGGCATCTGTGCCATCAGTGCGGGCGTGGTGGTCAGCCTGTTGCAGGAGCGCTACGGCTTTGCCTACGGCATGACCGGCACCCTGCTCTCACTTATGAGTGTGGGTAATCTGCTGGCAGGCCTGCTCATCGGTATGCTGCCCAGTGTACTGGGCATGAAGCCCAGTGTGCTGCTGCTCACCATCGGCTATGCGGTGGGCTACGGCATCATGGGCCTGACCGGTGTAGAGATCCTGCTGGCAGTGGCTTTCTTTGTGGTGGGCATTGCCAAGGGCAGTGTTATCAACACCTGCACTATTCTGGTCAGCGATCACTCTGCCGACCGCACCCGCGGCATGAACCTGATGCACAGCTGCTACGCCTGCGGTGCGCTGCTGTGCCCCTTCCTCATTGCGGCAGCGGCGAAGGTGAGCACTGAGCTGGCGGTGTTCCTGCTGGCGGCACTGGGACTTGTACTGTGGCTGGTATATGCCTTTACCCCGCTGGGCGGCGGCAAGGCCAAGAATGCCAAGGAAAAGCAGGCCATTGACTGGAGCTTTCTGCGTTCGGCACGGTTCTGGATGCTGACCGGCCTTTTGTTCTTCCAGAACGCTGCAGAGCAGAGCGTCAACGGCTGGATGGTCACTTACTTCAAGGGCAGCGGCATCATTGCGGGTACACTGGCGGCTTACACCGTCACGGTCATGTGGGGTGCCACGCTGGTGGCCCGTCTGCTGATCGCGTTCGTGTTCCCGTTCAAGAACCCGCGCAAGGCCATGGTGGGCATGAGCGTGCTGTGCACCTTCTTCTACGTGCTGCTGGTGCGGGCCGACACGCAGGGCATGGCCATTGCGCTGCTGTTTGCATTTGCATTCTCGATGGCAGGTCTGAACCCCACCGCTGTGGCCAGCGCGGGCCGCATGACCAGCGTGACCAGCATGGGTATCATGCTGCCGGTGGCATCCAGCGGTGCCATCCTCATGCCGTGGATCATTGGTATCGTAGCCGAAAAGGCTGGCCTTGCCGCTGGTATGGCTTCCAACATCGTGCCCTGTGTGGGCCTGATTATTTTCACCCTGCTGGTGGCTAGATTGCCGGAGGAATAAACCCTCTCAGGCGCTATCGCGCCAGCTCCCCCGAAGGGGGGGAGCTTTATGCGCTAAAACCGTTTGGTATTCTCTTTTCAGTAAAGAAAATAACCGTTGGGAAGTAGAAAAAGCTCCCCTCTCGGGGGAGCTGGCATTGCACAGCAATGACTGAGAGGGTTATTTCTCAATGCCTCTTGCCTTCGCGCTGAACTCGCACCCGCAGTAATCCTGCCGGTACAGGCCGTATTCCTCCGAAAGCTGCAGGCTGCGCAGATAGCCGTTGTGCTTTTTGAAGTCCGAAGGCAGATGCTTTACGCCGAACTCGGCTTCCAGCTCCTGCCCGATGGCATTGATGCGTTTGGCATCTTTATGCGGGCTGATGGACAGTGTGGTGGTGAACCAGTCGAAGCCGTTCTCACTGGCGTATTGCGCCGCCCGGCGCATCCGCAGCCGGTAGCAGATCGTGCACCGGCTGCCCCGCTCCGGCTCGTTTTCAAGGCCGGTGACAGCAGAGTAGAACTCCTGCGGGTCGTAGTGGTCCTCCACCACGGTCACGCCCAGAGGATGGGCTGCTGCCACGAACTTCTTCAGCTCTTCGCCGCGGCGGTAGTATTCCTCTGCAGGCCATGTGTTGGGGTTATAGTAAAGCACTGTGATCTCAAAATACTGGCACAGCTGTTCCAGCACTGCGCTGGAGCAGGGGCCGCAGCAGGCGTGGAGCAAAAGGCGCGGCCGAGTGCCGTCCAGCGTTTTGAGCACGGCATCCATCTGCTGTGCAAAATTCAATTGAGTTGCCATTTTTATCATCCTTTGCTATACTGATTGAGAAAATTCCTTAAAAAGCTCGCCCTTTCGGGGGAGCTGGCATTGCACAGCAATGACTGAGAGGGTTTGCTTTCTTATTATAACATATTCCGCTTGAAAATACAGGAGGCACCATGACACAGGAAAAGATCGCCCGCATCAACGAGCTGGCAAAAAAGAGCAAGACCACTGGCCTGACCGAGGCCGAAAAGGCAGAGCAGCAGGCCCTGCGCCGCGAATACATCGATGATATGAAGGCCAGCCTGCGCGCGCAGCTGGCCAACACCTCCATTCAGGAGCCGGACGGCACCATCCACAAGGTGACCCTCCGTGCCGACCTTGAGAAGCCCCGCAGCTGAACGCACAATTTTGCGCACACTTTTTTGGAGGAAAACGCAGCCAAAAGCTGTGTTTTCCTCTTTTTTTGCACGGCGATCTGTGCTATACTATACTTGCATTGGTATGTGTTTTGTGTATGCCTGCTGATGTGTTTTCCCAAGGTGGCGTATCCCGGGCAAGGTGCACGGAAAAGGCTGTCTTTTGAAAAAATGATAAAGAGGTCATTTATTATGCTTACTGCAATTACGGGTATCAACTGGGGCGATGAAGGCAAGGGCCGCATGGTCGACCTCATCAGCCAGGAGTATGACATCGTTGCACGTTATCAGGGCGGCAACAACGCCGGTCACACGGTCAAGAACGAGCGCGGCAAGTTCGTGCTGAATCTGCTGCCCTCCGGCATCCTGCGTCCGAACGTGGTCTGCGTTATGGGCAACGGCATGGTCATCGACCCGCATCATCTGGACGGCGAGATCAACAAGCTGCGGGAGCAGGGCGTTGAGATCAGCCCGGCAAACCTGAAGATCTCCGACCGTGCAACCATCACCATGCCCTACCATGTGGAGCAGGACGGTCTGGAAGAAGCACGTCTGTCCAAGACCGGCGCACAGTTCGGCTCCACCAAGCGCGGCATTGCCTACGCTTACGGCGACAAGTACATGAAGAAGACCCTGCGCATGGGCGACCTGCTGCATCTGGACGACGCTGTGAAAAAGCGCCTCGTCACCATGGTGGATTCCAAGAATCTGGTCATGGAGGGCAGCTACAACGCAGCTCCCATCAGCGTGGATGAGATGTGGGCATGGCTCGAAAAGTATGCCGCCATCTTCAAGGATTACATCTGCGATGTGGGCCAGTATCTGGCTGATGCAGACGCTGCAGGCAAGAAGGTCCTGTTCGAGGCTCAGCTGGGCGCTCTGCGCGACATCGATTTCGGCATTTACCCCTATACCACCTCTTCCAACGTCATCGGTGCTTACGCCCCCATCGGCGCAGGCATCCCGGGCCACAAGCTGCACAACTCCATCGGCGTCATGAAGGCTTACTCCTCCTGCGTGGGTGACGGCCCCTTCACTGCCGAGCTGGCTATGACCGAAGAGGAAAAGCACGACCTGCGTGAGGCTGGCCACGAGTACGGTGCAGCCACCGGCCGTCCCCGCCGCGTTGGCCCCATCGATCTGGTGGCAAGCCGCTACGGCGTGTTCTGCCAGGGCTGCGATGAAGTTGCTCTGACCCTGCTGGACGTGCTGGACTACATGGAAAAGATCCCCATGGTCACTGCCTACAAGCTGACCGATGGCAGCACTACCACCCGCTTCCCCATGGGCGAAGCTCTGGACACCGCACAGCCCGTGGTGGAGTACCTGCCCGGCTGGCACTGTGATATCACCGCAGCCCGCAAGTGGGAAGACCTGCCCAAGGAAGCACGCGATTACGTGGAATATCTGGAAAAGGCTGTCGGCTGCAAGATCACCTACATCTCTGTGGGTGCCGAGCGTGAGGCTTATATCCACCACGTATGATCCCCTGCAAAGCTCCTGAATGATTCAGAAAAGGAAGCGTCACAGATGTTTGATATCATTACCGACAGCGCATGCGACCTGACGCTGGACACTGCCAAACAGCTCCAAATCGAGGTCGTGCCCTTCTATGTCTCGCTGGACGGCGAGCACTACCGCAAAGAAGGCAAGGAGATCGCCGTGCGGGACTTCTACCAGTTCATGGTGGACAACCCTTCGGCCTACCCCAAAACCAGCCTTGCTTCCATTGAGGACTTTGAGCAGGCATTCCGTGCCCATGCTGCTGCTGGCCGGGATGTGCTGTGTCTGGTGTTCACCAGCAAGATGAGCGGCTGTGTGGGTAGCGCCCGCAATGCCCGGGATCTGGTGCTGGAAGATTTCCCCGATGCCCGCATTGAGGTCATTGACAGCGCGGCGGCTACCGTTACCGAGTCCACCATGGTGGAAAACGCCGTGGCCATGCGGGACGCAGGCTGCACGCTGGACGAGACCGTGACATGGCTGGAAGCAGAGAAAGCTACCAACCAGATCTTCTTCACGGTAGGCAATCTGGACTATCTCATCAAGGGCGGCCGCATTGGCAAGGTGACGGGCCGTGCAGCCAACATGCTGGGCATCAAGCCGATGATCCTGTTCAAGGATGGCGAGATCTTCTCCGGCGGCGTGGCCCGCGGCCGACAGAAGAGCTTTGAAAAAGCGCTGGAACAGCTGATGAACTATCTGGATGCCCACGGCGGCACCCCGGACGACTACCGCATCACCGTAGGCTACGGCTACGACGAAGAGGAAGGCAAGCGCCTGTGGATGCAGACCCGCGCGGCCCTGCGTGCAAAGTACCCCGGCGCTCAGTGCGAAGTGGGCCTGCTGCAGATCGGCTGCACCATTGCCGTGCACACCGGCCCCTATGCGCTTGGCATGGGCGTGATGCGCCGCTGGAAGAAACAGGGCTGAGATCACATTATATGAATTTTTGAACTCCAGAAAATCTATGGATTTTTTGGGGTTCTTTTTTTAGAGCAATGCTTCCCATACAGAGCGTATTCGAGTGGAACAGATTTCTTGACTTTTATGCAATTCTTCTCCACCGGATAAGTTCTCTTTTGCGTGCCAAAAGAGAACCAGAAAAGCACCCGCTACTTTCGAGGCGCGGGAGGCGGCGGGTTGCGGCTCCCTGCGTCTGCTTCGTGCCTTGCGCGGCACTCGCATCCTGCAGGCCGCTGCCCCAACAGCTCCTCCCTGTTTCGGCCGCCGGCCGCGGTCGTCGCCGTTGCAAACTAAGGGCTGCTCGCCCTTAATAATCCCAAAGCAGATGGGCTCCATACAAAAAATCCAAGTCGCTGCGCTAGAGGATTTTTTGTGTTGCGCCGATTTTAAGTCGCTTACGCGACGAACGGTATGGCAAGGCTGCGTGTTTTTTCTAGCAAAAATTATGATTTGCAAACTTTTTATGAACCCTATTGACAAAGTGGGAAAACAGGAGTATAGTTTTAGCAGTCGAACAGATAGAGTGCTAAAACGAGCAAAGCCAGTTCGGCAGGAGGTGCTTGAAACCGTGAAACAACTGAAGAATAGCCGCTGCTTCCCGTTCGGCAGCATCTCTGCACCGGGCTTTTAGCAGATGGCTATCGTGTCCGCTAAAATAAACCTTCCGGTATGAATGGAGGCTTGACTTTATGAATACCAATCAATATACACAGAAAACGCTGGAGGCTCTGCAGGCAGCGCAGCAGCTGGCTGTGGAGTACCAGCATAACCAGCTGGAACCCGAACATCTGCTGCACGCCCTCGCTTCGCAGGAGCAGGGCCTGATCCCGCAGCTGCTGCAGAAGCTGAATGTTGACCCCGGTAGTTTTGCTGCCGCCGTGGCCGAAAAGCTTTCGGCTTTGCCTCGGGTCTCCGGCTCCGGCCGTGACCCCGACAAGGTCTATATCTCGCAGGCTGCCGATAAGGTGCTCAGCGCCGCCGCCCGAGAAGCCAAGGCCATGAAGGACGACTATATCAGCGTGGAGCATGTGTTCCTGGGTTTGCTGGACGAGCAGACCCAGAACACCACCGAGTTGTTCCGTGCGTTCAGCATCACGAAAGATAAGTTCCTGCAGCAGCTCACAGCAGTGCGCGGCAACCAGCGCGTCACCAACGACAATCCTGAGGAGACCTACAACGCCCTGCAGAAGTATGGTCAGGATCTGGTAGACCTTGCCCGCAAGCAGAAGCTGGACCCCGTCATCGGCCGTGATCAGGAGATCCGCAACGTGATCCGCATCCTGTCCCGTAAGACCAAGAACAACCCCTGCCTGATCGGTGAGCCCGGCGTTGGCAAGACCGCCATTGCAGAGGGCCTTGCACAGCGTATCGTGCGCGGCGATGTGCCCGAAAACCTGAAGGACCGCATCGTGTTCAGTCTGGACATGGGCGCTCTGGTGGCCGGTGCAAAGTACCGCGGCGAGTTCGAGGAGCGCCTGAAGAGCGTGCTGAACGAGGTGAAGAAGAGCGAGGGCAAGATCATCCTCTTCATCGATGAGCTGCACACCATCGTGGGTGCCGGCAAGACCGATGGCGCCATGGACGCAGGCAACCTGCTCAAGCCCATGCTGGCCCGGGGCGAGCTGCACTGCATCGGTGCCACCACACTGGACGAGTACCGCCAGTATATCGAGAAAGACCCCGCTCTGGAGCGCCGCTTCCAGCCGGTGCAGGTGGATGAGCCCACCGTGGAGGACACGATCTCCATCCTGCGCGGCCTGAAGGAACGCTACGAGGTGTTCCACGGCGTGAAGATCAACGACAGCGCCTTGATCGCCGCTGCCACCCTGTCCGACCGCTATATCACGGATCGTTTCCTGCCGGATAAGGCCATCGACCTTGTGGATGAAGCCTGCGCCATGATCAAGACCGAGATGGACAGCATGCCCAGCGAGATGGACGATCTGGCCCACCGCATCACCCAGCTGCAGATCGAGCAGGTGAGCCTGAAAAAGGAGACCGATGCCCTGAGCCAGAGCCGCCTGAAGGATCTGGAAAAGGAGCTGGCCGAGCTGCAGGACAAGTTCCGCAGCATGAAGGCAAAGTGGGAGAACGAGAAGAACGCCATCGGCAAGGTGCAATCCCTGCGTGAGCAGATCGAGCAGACCAATGCCGACATTGAAAAGGCTCAGCGCGAGTACGACCTGAACAAGGCTGCCGAGCTGAAATACGGTAAGCTGCCCCAGCTGCAGAAACAGCTGGAAGAGGAAGAGAAGATCGCCGCCGCCAAGAAGGAGGACAGCCTGCTGCGTGACCGCGTGACCGATGAGGAGATCGCCCGCATCGTGGCCCGCTGGACCGGCATCCCGGTGGAAAAACTGGTGGAGGGTGAGCGCGAGAAGCTGCTGCATCTGGACGATGTGCTGCACCAGCGGGTCATCGGTCAGGACGAGGCTGTGACCAAGGTGAGCGAGGCCATCCTGCGCAGCCGCGCCGGTATCGCCAACCCCAACCGCCCCATCGGCAGCTTCCTGTTCCTCGGCCCCACCGGCGTTGGCAAGACTGAGCTGGCCAAGGCACTGGCACAGGCCTTGTTTGACGACGAGCGCAACATGGTGCGAATCGATATGACCGAGTATATGGAGAAGTTCAGCGTCAGCCGTCTGATCGGCGCGCCTCCGGGATACGTCGGTTATGAAGAGGGCGGCCAGCTGACCGAGGCTGTGCGCCGCAAGCCCTACAGCGTGGTGCTGTTCGATGAGGTGGAAAAAGCCCACCCCGATGTGTTCAACATCCTGCTGCAGGTGCTGGACGATGGCCGCATCACCGACAGTCAGGGCCGCACCGTGGACTTCAAGAACACGGTCATCATCCTCACCTCCAATCTGGGCAGCGACATCATCCTGAACGATCTGGAGCAGCGCCGTGCCAACGGCTCCAACGAGCTGAGCGAGGAAGCAAAGCACCAGATCGACCAGCTGCTGAAGAGCAAGTTCCGCCCCGAATTTCTGAACCGTCTGGATGAGATCGTCTACTACAAGAGCCTGACCAAGGACGAGATGCGCAGGATCGTGGATCTGCAGCTGCAGGATCTGCGCAAGCGCATGGACGAGGGCAAGCACCTCAAGCTGGAGGTCACCACCGCTGCCAAGGACTTCATCATCGATTCTGCTTACGACAGCGTCTATGGCGCACGTCCCATCAAGCGGTTCATCCAGAGCCGCGTGGAGACCCTGATCGCCAAGGCCATCATTCAGGGCAGCTATACCGAGGGCAACACCCTGACGGTAGACTGCGAGAATGGCGCTTTGACCCTGCGATAATGTAAATTTTACCTGTTCTGTACGGACTTTGCGGCAAGAAAGCTTGCACCACCGTACAGAATATGGTATGATTACAAATAACATTGATGTGCTTTTCATCGCGGAACAGCAACGATGGGGAGCACATTTTTGTATGTAAGAACATTTATCCCAAAACTCTCTCAGGCGCGTTGCGCCAGTGTGCGATATCCCGGGCAGCAGCACCTTCTGCGTGGAAGGGGCTGGCTGCGGGCGCACAGAAAAAAGCTCCCCCCCTCGGGGGAGCTGGCATCGCGCAGCGATGCCTGAGAGGGTTCAAACAAAAACAGAAAGTTGAGTGTGATTTCCCTTTTTATGGACGATGGCAGTATTACGCTTTTGGCGGCGCTGATCATTCTGGTGGCATTTTCCGCCTTTTTCTCCGCCTCTGAGACCGCATTTTCTTCCCTGAACCAGATCCGCCTGAAAAGCCGCGCCGAGGACGGCGATTCGGCAGCAGCCCGCGTGCTGGCTATGTCGGAAAAGTACGACAAGCTGCTCTCCACCATCCTCATCGGCAACAATATCGTCAACATTGCCGCAGCATCCATTGGCACAGTGCTGTTCACCCGCCTGCTGGACCCGGAGCGGGGCGCGACGGTGTCCACCTTCGTGCTGACCATTGTGGTTCTGATCTTTGGCGAGGTGACCCCCAAGAGCCTTGCAAAGGAGATGCCGGAGACGGTTGCCACGGCGGTTTCGCCCTTTTTGAACCTGCTCATGATCCTGTTCACCCCGCTGACCTGGCTGTTCAGCCAGTGGAAGCGCCTGTTGGGGCATTTCATCCGCAGCACCGAGGAGGACACCATCACTGAGGGCGAGCTGATGACCATGGTCAGCGAGGCCGAGAACGACGGCGAGCTGACCGACCGGGAAAGCCAGCTCATCCGCAGCGCCATTGAGTTCGACGATGTGGAGGTGGAGGAGATCCTCACGCCCCGCGTGGATGTGATCGCGGTGGAGGACGATCTCTCGCTGGATGAGGTGGCCGATACCTTTGCGGAATCGGGATATTCCCGTCTGCCCGTCTACCACGGCACCATTGACAACATCATCGGTGTGGTACATGAAAAGGACTTTTACCTTGGCCGTCTGCGCAAGGATACCACGCTGGAAGACCTTGTGAAGCCCACCCTTTATACTACCGGCTCCACCCAGATCTCCCAGTTGCTGCGCACCCTGCGCGAGCAGCACCATCACATGGCGGTGGTGGTGGACGAGTACGGCGGTACCGAGGGCATCATCACGCTGGAAGACATTCTGGAAGAGCTGGTAGGCGAGATCTGGGATGAGCACGACGAAGCGACCGAGGACTTCCGCAAACAGTCGGACGGCAGCTGGATCGTACTGGGCAGTGCCGGTGTGGACGACCTGTATGAGAGGCTGGGCCTGCCGGAGGATGAAGATATCGATTCCAATACGGTGAACGGTCTGGTGCAGGAAAAAACCTGCCATCTGCCCAAGGTGGGCGACCGGTTCACGCTGGGCGAGTACGACGGTGTCGTTACCCGCACGGCCAAGCGCCGCGTGACCGAGGTGCGCCTGACCCCGGCGGAAAAGCCGGAACCGAAGAAGGAAGAAGACGAAAAGCCGCACTTCAACCGGCTGACCAATAAGTAAATCTAAGGGAGGATGCCGTTTTCCAATACGGCCCTATCCTGTGAAAAAGCAAACTCCGGCAGACCGCAGTCTGCCGGAGTTTGCTCTATAAAAATAATTGTTCCGCTGAATATGACTAGAGCGAAGCGGAAGCCATTAAATGGTTTTGCTTTCCGCCTGCAGATAGGTATACAATGCTCCCACCTGATTGGCTTCACTGCTGAAATGGCAGGGCACGATCTCGCAGCGGGGCAGACCGATCATGTAAGGTGATTCCCCACGGGAAGCAAACAGCCCGGCATATACCCGGCGCAGATCGTCCAGCAGCAGCGGCTGCTTGCTGATGCCGCCGCCGATGGCTACCTTTTCCACATCCAGCAATACGGTCAGGTTGTAGATCTGCACGGCCACCATCTTGCAGAACCGTTCCAGCACTTCCAGCGCGTCCGGCTCGGCGGCATTGGCGGCATCAAAAAAGAGTTTACCGTTCATGGGGGCATCGGCGGGCAGGCCCTTGCGGGCGCGGTACCACTTGAGCAGGTATTTGGTGCTGCACTGGCAGGCCATGGTTTTTTCGGTATTCTCCCACTCGTCGGCGTTGGTGTTCACAAAGCTGTACTCTCCGGCGGTAAAGTGCACGCCGCGCACCAGCTGGCCATTGGCAATGATGCCGCCGCCCACGCCGGTGCCGATGATAAACACTGCCGCATTGCAGCAGCCCTGCAAGGCACCGGCCCGCAGCTCTGCAATGGCTGCAGCCTTGCCGTCGTTTTCCAGCGTGACACGGCAGCCGCATCTTTCGCGCACCAGCTGCCCCACCTGCGTGCCGGTGTTGTACAGAAGTGCCCCGCCGTTGGAGACATAGCCGGTGTTGGCATCCACAAAGCCGGGCAGCGCCATGGCGATACCGTCCACTTCATCCTTATGCGGTGCATACAGAGCGTATATTGTGTCGAGAAAATGCTCCTGCGTATCCTGCGGCGTGGGCACGGAACCGGCATCGAAACGGTTCATCTGCTCGTCCATGACCGAATATTTGATCTCGGTGCCTCCTACGTCAAAAACCATGACCTTCATTGCTGTTCCCTCCGCAAAGCTGATCTTCTTCCTTATTATGGCAAATGCGTGCAAAAAAGTAAAGCCATCCGCAACATGCTGCGAATAGCTTTACTTTAATTTAGAGCTTGCTCAGCTGCGGGCCCTGTGCGGTGTCCTTGACCGCCCAGCCCAGTTCGGTCAGCTGTGCACGGATGGCATCGGCAGTGGCCCAGTCCTTGGCCTTCTTGGCGGCGGCACGCTTCTCTACCAGCTCAGTCACCTCGGCGGGCACCTCGTCCTTCTTGCGGTTGTACAGCAGGCCCAGTACGCCGGTGATCTCGTCGAACGCAGCGGCGGCGGTCTGCAGGGCATCCTTGGAGGAAACAGCCGACAGCGTGTTGATCTCCTTGACCAGATCGAACACGGCAGCCAGTGCATCCGGGGTGTTCAGGTCATCGTCCATGGCAGTACAGAACTTGGTGCGGGCCTCGGCAGCCTTTTCCTTCAGGGTCTCGTCGGTGCCAAAGGTGTCCTTGGTCAGGGCAAAATCCAGATTCTCGCGGCAGGTGTACAGGCGCTCCAGGCTGTTCTTGCAGCTTTCAATGAGGTCCACGGTGTAGTTCAGGGGCATCCGGTAGCCTGCGGTCAGCATGAAGTAGCGGATGGGCTCGTAGCCGTAGACATCCGCCACGTCCCGCACGGTGAAGAAGTTGTGCAGGCTCTTGGACATCTTCTGATTGTCCACGTTGATGAAGCCATTGTGCATCCAGTAGCGGGCAAAGGTGCAGCCGTTGGCGCACTCGCTCTGTGCGATCTCATTCTCGTGGTGGGGAAAGATCAGGTCCTGACCGCCGCAGTGCAGATCAATGGTCTTGCCCAGATGGGTGCGGCTCATGGCGCTGCACTCGATATGCCAGCCCGGACGGCCCATGCCGTAGGGGCTTTCCCATGCAGGTTCACCGGGCTTTGCGGCCTTCCACACGGCAAAGTCTGCGGGGTCCTCCTTCAGGTCGTCGTCCATCTGGCTGCGCAGCTCACGGTTGCCGCTCTCCAGATCGTCCAGCTTCAGGTGGCTCAGCTTGCCGTACTCGGGGTCGCTCTTCACCCGGAAGTACACATCGCCGTTCTTGGCAACATAAGCGTGGCCGGAGTCGATCAGATCCTTCACGATATCCAGGATCTGCTGGATGTGCTCGGTAGCCCGGGGCTGGACGGTGGGCTTTTTGCAGTTGAGGCCGGCGGCATCCTTGAGGTACTCGGCCTCAAAGCGCTGAGCGACCTCCTTCATGGAGGTGCCCTCTTCCTGTCCCTTCTTAATGAGCTTATCGTCGATATCGGTGATGTTGGAAACATAGAACACCTTGTTGCCGCGGTACTCAAGGTAGCGGCGCAGGGTATCGAACACGATCAGCGGGCGGGCGTTGCCGATGTGGATATAGTTATAAACGGTAGGGCCGCAGACATAGATGCGGTATTCACCGGGCACCTGCGGCACGAATTCTTCTTTCTGGCGGGTCAGCGTATTGAAAATCTGCATGGCTGTTTCTCCTTTTTTACTTTTTTCATTATAACGGTGTACAGAAGGGAAGTCAAGAAAAAACGACCGCTCCCGGCGCATTCTGCACACCGGAAACGGTCGTTTTTCAAATCAGGAGCTTAGCCGGGATACCTGCTCACTTCCAGCAGTTCTTCTGCACGCTTCACCTGCTCCGCGGTGGGCGGCACGGCGTCCGGCAGTGGATAAGGGATGCCCAGCTTCTGCCACTTGAACAGGCCCAGCGTGTGGTAGGGCAGTACCTCCACCCGCTGCACCGTTTTCAGGCTGCGGATAAAGTCTGCGGTCCTGCGCAGGCCCTCCTCGTCGTCGGTCAGGCCGGGCACCAGCACATGCCGGATCCACAGCGGGATGCCGAGGTCAGAAATATGCCGCGCCATCGCAAGGATGTTGGCATTGTCTTTGCCGGTGAGCTGCCGGTGGCGTTCCGGGTCGATCTCCTTCAGGTCGAGAATGACCAGACTGGTGGACTTCATCAGCCGGTCGAAACCGGCCAGATAATCCGGGTCATCGGGCCGGAAGGGCTGCCCGGCGGTATCCAGAGCCGTGTGCACGCCTTTGGAGCGGGCCAGCTCGAAGAATGCCGTCAGAAACTCCATCTGGCGCAGCGGTTCACCGCCGCTGACCGTGATGCCGCCCTTCTTGCCCCAGTAGTTGCGGTAGCGGTAGACCCGCTGGAACAGCTTTTCTGCCGTCCATTCCTCGCCGCCCTCCGCAGCCCACGTTTCCGGGTTGTGGCAGTATTTGCACCGTAGGGCACACCCCTGCAAAAACACCACAAAGCGCACACCGGGGCCGTCCACAGAGCCGAAGGATTCCAGCGAGTGGACATAGCCGATGGGGTTACAGGGCTGCATGGCAGGTGCGGGAGATAACGTCCATCTGCTGCTCACGGGTCAGGTCGATGAACTTGACGGCGTAGCCGGAGACGCGGATGGTGAAGTTGGCGTACTCCTCCTTCTCGGGGTGCTCCATGGCATCCAGCAGCTTCTCCTTGCCAAAGACGTTCACGTTCAGGTGGTGTGCGCCCTGATCGAAGTAGCCGTCCATGACCTGTACCAGATTCTCCACCCGCTCGCCTTCGCTGTGGCCCAGAGCGTCCGGGTTGATGGTCTGGGTGTTGGAAATGCCGTCCAGTGCCCAGTGGTAGGGCAGCTTTGCCACCGAGTTCAGGGAAGCCAGCAGGCCGTTCTGCTCTGCGCCGTAGCTGGGGTTTGCACCGGGAGCAAACGGGGTGAATGCGGCACGGCCATCGGGCAGAGCGCCGGTGTACTTGCCGTATACCACGTTGGAGGTGATGGTCAGGATAGAGGTGGTAGCCTCAGAGTTGCGGTAGGTGTGGCGCTTCTTGATCATTTCCAGGAAGGTGCGCAGCAGCCACACGCCGATCTCGTCGGCGCGGTCGTCGTCGTTGCCGTACTTGGGGAAGTCGCCCTCGGTCTCAAAGCCGGTGGCAAGGCCGCTCTCGTCACGCACTACCTTCACCTTGGCGTACTTGATGGCGCTCAGGGAGTCGATGACGTGGGAGAAGCCTGCAATGCCGGTGGCAAAGGTGCGGCGCACGTCGGTGTCGATGAGGGCCATCTCGGCTTCCTCGTAGTAGTATTTGTCGTGCATATACTGGATCAGGTTCAGCACATTGACGTACAGGCCAGCCAGCCAGTCCAGCATCTGGACATACTTGGGCAGCACCTCGTCGTAGTTCAGGTACTCGCTGGTGATGGGGGCATAGTTGGGGCCGCACTGCTCGTGGCTCTTCTCGTCCACGCCGCCGTTGATGGCGTACAGCAGGCACTTGGCAAGGTTGGCGCGGGCACCGAAGAACTGCATCTCCTTGCCGGTCTGGGTGGCAGACACGCAGCAGCAGATGGAGTAATCATCGCCCCATACGGGCTTCATCACGTCGTCGTTCTCGTACTGGACAGAGCTGGTATCGATGGACACCTTGGCGGCATATTTCTTGAAGCTCTCCGGCAGGGCGGAGGAGTACAGAACGGTCAGGTTCGGCTCCGGTGCGGGGCCCATGTTTTCCAGCGTGTGCAGGAAGCGGTAGCAGTTCTTGGTGACCATGCTGCGGCCATCCATGCCGATGCCGCCCACTTCCAGCGTTGCCCACACGGGGTCGCCGGAGAACAGCTGGTTGTAGCTGGGGATGCGGGCAAACTTGACCATGCGGAACTTCATGACCATGTGGTCGATCAGCTCCTGAGCCTGGGTCTCGGTCAGGATGCCGTTGTCCAGATCGCGCTGGATGTAGATATCCAGGAAGGTGGAGATGCGGCCCACGCTCATGGCAGCGCCGTTCTGGGTCTTGATGGCGGCCAGATACCCGAAATACAGCCACTGGCAGGCCTCCTTGGCGTTCTTTGCAGGCTGAGAGATATCATAGCCGTAGGCCTCGGCCATCTTCTTCATGCCCTTCAGGGCACTGATCTGGCGGGCGATCTCCTCGCGCAGGCGGATCACGTCGTCGGTCATGGTGCCGTCACCGCAGTTGGCAAAGTCCTCCTGCTTGAACTTGATCAGTGCATCGATGCCGTACAGGGCCACGCGGCGGTAGTCGCCCACGATGCGGCCGCGGCCGTAGGTGTCCGGCAGGCCGGTGATGATGTGGGTGTGGCGGGCCGCCTTCATCTCAGGGGTGTAGGCATCAAACACAGCCTGATTGTGGGTGCGGGTATAATCGGTAAAGATCTTGTGCAGCTCGGCGCTGGGCTGGTAGCCGTAGGTGGTGCAGGCCTGCTCTGCCATCTTGATGCCGCCGTAGGGCATGAAGGCGCGCTTGAGGGGCTTGTCGGTCTGCAGACCCACGATCTGCTCCAGATCCTTCAGGCTTTCGTCGATATAGCCGGGGCCGTAAGCAGTCAGGCTGCTGACCACTTCGGTCTCCATATCCAGCACGCCGCCCTTGGCGCGCTCGGCCTTCTGCAGCTTCTGCAGGGCACCCCACAGCTTGTCGGTCGCCTCGGTGGGGCCGGCCAGAAAGCTTTCGTCGCCGTCATACGGGGTGTAGTTCTTCTGGATGAAGTCGCGCACATTGACTTCTTCTTTCCAGATGCGGCCCTCAAAGCCTTCCCACTGTTCAAAATTGATCATTGGAACCTCCTTGCTCCATTACGCAGTTAGCGATTTCTAACTAATGAGCCTTTGAAAAACCGCTCTGTATTGGCGGCTTTCTGGGGGCAAAACGGTCTTGAACTGCCGACTGCGGCAGCCCCAACTACAAGGTGTAGACAAAAATGAAAACCTGCCCACAAAATCTTGCGTTATTATAATAGCAAGAACCACTTTAAAATGCAATAGAAAACAAGTGGGTTTTCTTCCAAAGCAAAGGGCTTTCTTTGGGCAGAATGTAGAAAAAGCGCCGAAATCCCGGCGGTGCACCTATTTTGCGAAAAAAATCGCAAAATAAGGGTTGACAAGACTAACCGGCTGTGGTATTCTGTTCTCGCAACGAGGTTAGACAAATCTAACCACGTTGCACCAGAAAAGCGGAAGCCTCTGCAAGGGCTTCTGCGAAAACCGGATCCGCCATGGCAGAGCTGCGGAGCTGTGTCAGGTGATCCCCAAGTTTGTCGTGGCGAGGCCACTCCATCTTGCTTACGCAAGACCGCTTTGTGGCTTAAAAGCCCCACTGGGGCTTTCATTGCTGCGCAAACGCCAATTCCTCCATTCCATTCTCTTTTTCAAGTGAGCTGTGGTTTTAGTTTGCTCCCACGGCTCGATGCGCGGCATTCGGTGTGATTGGTACCGCACCAAGTGCAAAAGAAAAACAAAAACGGGACATGCAGCTTGACCACCTGCGTGCCCCGTTTTTTGTTTTTAACTCCTTCAGTCATGGCTGACACCATGCCAGCTCCCTCAAAGAGGGAGCCCTTGGCAGTGCGGAAAACTTTACGGTTTTGCCAAAGCCTCTCTCATTGAGGGAGGTGGATGCGAGTGCAGCGAGCAGACGGAAGGAGTTTTACTTCACGATCTCCGCCAGCTCCCGGTACACCTCTTCGGCTCCGCCTTTGGGCGCTTTGATCTTTACGAACTGGCTGTTCACGATGGCGGTGCCATCGGAGTAGACGGTGAACAGGAGGTTATTGTTCTCGGCATCATCGTAGTAGCTCACAGTGACGGAATCCACCGGGTATTCGTGGCTGTAGGAGGAATACTGCTGGTTGAACCGCTTGACGCAGGTAAGGCCGGAGAGCACGTTTGCGATCTGCTGATAGGCAGGGTCGTCGGCAGAAAGCAGCTGAACATCCATCTCTGCGGAGCGGGCAAAGTTCTGAATGCGCTCCACCCGGATACTGGCCTGTGTGCTGGCCTTGATCCCGGATGCAAGATCGATCTTTGCGGAAGGAAAGATCAGCACCAGTGCAAGCAGCACTAAAATGACAATGCCGAACCGGGACAGAATGCCTTTTTCCTTCATAAGAGTCATGCCTCCTTTGGCAGCTCCGCTCCCATTTGGCCCAGATGCCGCTGGGCAAAGAAGAAGCCCACGGCGCTGGCGGCGAACACCACATAATAGCTGGCGATGCGGTAGAGCATCATCACGCTCATCACCTCGCCGCGCTTCAGAAAGCTGCCGAACACCAGCAGGAATGCCGTCTCGATGGAGCCCATGCCGGCCACATTGGGCAGGGCGTTGGACAAAAACAGCATCAGGCTGGTGAGCAGCTGCACCTGCAAAAAGCTCAGAGGGGAAAGCCCCATGAACCGGATACACAGGTAGGGCAGGCAGAACAGCCCGAACAGCTTGACCGCCTGCAATGCCAGAATTTCAGCGCAGCGGGGCTTATCTGCCAGCAGGCGGCGGCTCTCCTCGCCCAGAACATCCAGCTGCTGCTGCCAGTCGGCGCGGCGCTGCTGCCATTTTTCCGTTTTGGGCAGCAGACGCATCAGCCAGCGGGCAAGGTTCTGCACCAGCGGCGATACGCACACCAGCACCAGCACCACAATGATGGCCGCCACTACAGCGTATGCCATGGGCAGATAATTCATCACACCGGTGGTGTTGGCGGCAAGCCATCTGTGCTGAAACAGCAGCATCACCGTGGCATACAGCAGCACGGTGGTTTTGTGGAACACGTACTGCAGGGTCATCAGGCCCACGCCCGGGCCAACCGGCAGGCCGCAGCGGTGCAGATACCATGTCTGCACCGGCACTGCACCTGCGCCCAGCGTGACCACATTGCCAAAGGTGCCGCACCACGCGGTATCGATGCCCTGCCAGAGCCTGAAGCCCGGGATGCGGCTGCGCACGATGACCCACGCCACGCACCCCTCCAGCAGCGGGTAGCTGAGGCCGATGGCCAGCACCACCAGCACCTGCCATGCGGACAGCTGCGAAAGCGCTGCGGTGATCTCGGCCCAGTTGTCCTTGAACAGCAGCACGATGATGCCGGTAAGTGCGGCGAGCACCAGCAGCGAGATCACTGTCTTTTTGCGGGAAGGTGCGGCAGAGGCGGGTTGGCTCATAGAGAGAACAGGCTCCTTTCAGGCGGAATGATTTGATAAAAGTATAACACACGCGGCCTGTGTCTTTGTGAACGGAACTGGAATTTTCTTGTGCAATTTTGATGGAATGATAAAAAGGCAAGGGCAGATGCACGCATCGACCCTTGCCTTTATCTTGTTTTTAGTCTGTTGATTCGTTCACCAGCCGTGTCAGGGTGGCAACATAGGCTTCGTTGGAATAATATTTCTCGTACATTTTCCGGCAGTCAGCTTTCATGGCGGCCAGCTGTTCCGGATGCAGAATAGCATGCTCCAGCACCTTTGCCAGCTGATCCGGGTCGTCGTCTTTGTACACAAAGCCGTCCACGCCCTCGGTGATCAGCCCGGCGGTGCCGGTGTGCTCCGACACGATGGAAGGTTTGCCGAAGATCAGACCCTCGGTGACGAAGGTTGGCATGGGATCATCGCGGGAAGCGCATACCACGCAGGTGCACTGATCCATCAGGGATTTGATCTCGGGCCGTTCCAGACGCTTGCGGTAGAAAACGGTGTCCGGGTAGTCCTCCACCAGTGCATCCACGGCGTTCTTCAGGCTCTTGTCCGCCGCCTTGCCCACGAACAGGAAAGCAGCCTTCTGGCGCACCTCGGGCTTTAGCAGGCGGATGGCGTTGCAGAAAATATCCTGACCCTTGCGCGGCTCAAAGGAACCTACGGTCACGAACAGCGGCCTGCCGCCGGCATAGCTGATATCGTAGGGCGGGAAGCTTTCCTGCGCATAGTCCGGCAGACCGTAGATCAGCTGTTCAATGCTGAAGTCCGGCCGCACCGAGTGCATGGCGGCAGTGGCGTGGGAGCCTACGGCGCAC
Organism: Faecalibacterium sp. BIOML-A1; assembly: GCF_009679715.1. Taxonomy (NCBI): domain Bacteria; kingdom Bacillati; phylum Bacillota; class Clostridia; order Eubacteriales; family Oscillospiraceae; genus Faecalibacterium; species Faecalibacterium sp. BIOML-A1. Next base: position 105,499 of record NZ_WKZJ01000010.1, on the reverse strand, counting down.
ACATGCACATTGGAGCCCAGTGTTTTGGGAATCTTGTGCGCAATGAATGGGTAGCCTGCAAAGGCATCGTGCAGCCACCACAGCACCGGCACGAAGGAGCCGTTCAGGGTGCTCACGGCGGCAGCCTCTACCACGGTGTTGGCCAGCACAAAATCGGCACTGGTGGCAAGGCCCCACAGCGACGAGTTCATCACGCAGTCGCTGCGGGTCACCACGGCGGCACCGGCATCCAGAAACAGCGGCAGCGAGCCGTCGTCCGCAGGGCCAAGCACCACCACTTCAAAGCCCATGCTGCGCAGCACCGGCACGGCACTTGTCAGCACGATGGGCGCACCGGTCATGGTCAGCTCGTGGCTCAGGATCAAAGCACGCTTTCCGTCTGCAGAGAACACATCGTCGGCACACAGCTCCCGCCGGAAGTGCAGCAAAGACTGCGGGATGCGGTGGCAGTTTTCCGCCATGGCGGTGGCAAGGCGCAGCAGCTCGGTCACGCTGTCCCTGCCGCGCGCAGCGGCGCGCACCCGGTCCAGAAGCTTCCGCGATACCATGGCGCAGCGGCTGCACGGGATGTGCTGGGTGCTCAGATAAAGGGCGGTGGAGCCATCGAAGCCAAAGGCGGCATCACACACCACAAAATCGGCACCGGTGCGCAGGGCGGCGGCAAAATAGGTCAGGGCGGTGGAGGTGCACTCCAGATCTTCGCTGACCAGCAGCACGCCCTCCACCGAGTCGGTCAGGGCGGGGGCCAGCTCCGTCACCAGCCGGAACTTGCGGTGCAGCTGGTTTTCCAGTGCGTGCTCCAGCGCCTGATGACGGCCCGGTGCATACACCAGCAGATAGGTGCTCTGGGTATCGGTATAAACCTGCTTCGTCAGCTGCTTACGCTGCAGGGTGCTGTAACTGCTGTACATGTTGACAACTCCTTTAGCGATCCGATTCAGCCGCGCAGCAGGCGGCGCAAAGCACGCAGCGGTGCGGTAAGCCGCCAGCTGCTGCTCTCGTACAGGTTTTCCAGCGAATCTTCATAGGCAGCACGGCTGTTCTGCAGTTCCGTCAGCTGATTGTTCAGCCGGGTGTTCTCGGCAAGGGCGGCCTGCAGCTGTTCCAGAACATCGTTCTTTTCGGCCTCAGCCTGCAGCTTGATGGTATTCAACGCACTGAGCAGGGCCTTGCCGGGCTGCTCGTGCTGGAAGCGGCCCAGCGGATAGTAATGATAGGTCACGGCAAACTTCATCCCGGCCGCAAAGGGCACGGTGCTGCGCACGGTCAGGTTGGGGTCCACATCCAAAAACAGCAGGCAGTCTTCCTGCAGCCGGATGCCGTTCATGGCGCGGCATTCCAGCCGCTCGTCCGAGATGCTCAGGTCAGTCACGCAGCAGGCCAGCTCACCGGGGTCCAGCCGCAGCGCACGGGCATCCGTGGGCAGGGTGAACACCGCAGAGACCTCGTGGGTCAGTTCGTCGTAGGCATCCTCGGCAACGGTCAGGCATTCCCGCGGGGAATAGCCGGAGCCGGAATCGTAGAACAGCTGCGGCAGGGTCAGGGCAGCAGGTTCGTTATCGCTGCCGTGCCTTGCCAGTGCGGCCTGATAGTTCAGCACCTGTTGTTCCAGCTCCAGACACCGCTGTGCCAGCCGGGATACACCTTCGTCAGAGAGCTTGAGCTGCTGTTCCAAGTCAGCAGCGCGGCTGCGGGCCGCAGCAAGGGTCTCGGGGACATCGTTGTTCATAACCGGATTCTCCTCTTACTTTTATGATGGCTGCACCGCAGCAGCCGGAAAAACATGTCAGTGCCGGGAGGTATAGCGCACGGCGGGCGTTCTGCGCTGTGCCGGGAAAAATCGGATGATGAGTGCGCGGCGTACACGCAGCAGCTCACACACCAGCCAGATAGAGCCCAGAGCGATGGCATATTGCAGCCACATGCCCAGCACCGGCTGCGCAGAGAACTTTGCTACCATCAGATACCACGGAATAGCGATGATCTCCACGGTATGTACGCAGAAAATGTTCAGCGAACGGCGGCCCACCGCTTCCAGAAAGTGCACGATGGGGCCATGGCCGCGGCTGAGCCGCATGAACAGCCGGATGAAAAGCAGGCCTGCAGCACCGTCCAGAAAGATGCTCAGCGGCCCCAGTGACCACTCGGCCAGCGAGATGCAGTCGGTGGTGCGGGTAGCAAGAGCGCCTACGGCAATGAGTGCTGTGGCGGCCAGCAGCCCGGCAAAGACTTTGGGCGGCAGGGGCTCGTCCAGCAGATGCTTCTTTTTGGCAAGGAAGCCGATATAGAGGTAGGGCACCACCACGGCACCCTGGATCAGGCAGAAGGGCAGCTCCCACACAAGGCTCGCGCCCCAGCCCAGCAGGACGCAGCCTGCCACAGCCCATGGAACATAGCGCTCCGGGAAGATGTTCAGGATCACATCCAGCAGCACCCAGCCTACCATCAGCGCCAGCAGATACCACATCGGCCCGCAGGAGAAGAACTCCTGCCCGAAATACTTGGCCGTGTGGGGCAGGCCCAGCAGAAAGCCGCCGGTGACCTTGATAGACTCGCCGATGGTGCCGGGTAGGTACTGGAACGTCTTATAATGAATGATAAAGTGCAGCACGCAGGTGAACAGCGCCGTGTAAGCATAGGGTTTGAGCAGGCTTTTGAGCTGCTGGTGGATGCACTTGTGGATAGAGCGCTTGCGGAAGCCGTAGCCGCTGGCAATAAAAAAGGCGGCCATCAGCGCTTCGCGGTAGATGAACGGGAAAAACGCGGTCAGGGACAGGCCGCTGACCGCCTGCATGGGATAAAGCTCGGCGGTATGCGCAAAAACGATGGTCAGCATACCGGCACCCTTGAGCATGTCGAACATGCCGATGGAGCTGGCGGTGCGGGGCTTGGTTCCTTCCATGGAGGTTCCTTCCTTGCGCGGGACATTCCATCAGAGCCGGATGCCGCACAATGCGTAGATTTTGAATGAAAAAGATAAAATTTTGTATGGATATGAACCCAGTATAATGCTTTTTGCACAGACTGTCAATTTTGAATTGCGGTCCGGCGGGCGGGGACACATTGCAGCCTGTAATAAAAGCATAGCACAGGCAGGGCGGCTTCGCAACGAAAGGCAGAATTTACATCTGGAAACGACATGATATGCAAGATTTTATTGTCAATGTTTGGAATTAAATGTTGCAAAACTCTTGCATTGACACGGGCCTTATTGTATACTGGGCACAGTTGGAAATGACTGGAAGGATCTGTGTTGGCCTACACAGGAGCGCCGGATCGGATGATAAAAATGGAGGAAAAAAATGATTACATCGCTGTATCAGTCACTTTGCAATATGGAAACCAACATTGCAGACCGTGTGGCTCTGCGCTGGTATGATGAAGAAAAGCAGGGCGTGGCCGAGGTGCACTACGCACAGTATGCCCAGGATCTGCGCCGGTTCGTGGCGTTCCTGCGTGCAGAGTATGGCGATGTGCGCGGCAAGCGTGTGGCGATCCTGGCCCGCAACAGCTACCAGTATGTCATCTGCATGTACGGCACGGTCATTGCCGGAGCCGTGGCTGTGCCGCTGAACCTTGGCAAGGACTGGGATGCCATCTCCTATGAGCTGGGCCTCACCGAGCCGGTGTGCATCCTGCAGGATGGCGAGTTCGCGGAGCGGGAGCCTGCCCTCGCTGAGACCTACGGCAGCATCCTGAAGCCCATGGATGTCTTTGCGGCCTATGAGCCTGCCGAGGACGTGACCGAGGTGGAGGACCTCTCTGCTCTGGCCTTTATCATGTTCACCTCCGGCACCACCGGCCGCAGCAAGGGCGTTATGCTGAGCCAGAAGAACCTGTTCAGCGCCATGCCGGCTTTTCTGGACCCCTTTGACGATGTGAAGAAGTACACGGGCTGGAATACCGACGAGTTCTCGTCCCTGTCCGCCCTGCCCATGTTCCACATCTCCGCCATGACCAGCCTTGTTTCGTGGAGCATCACCGGCCACTCCATCAACCTGTGCAACAACCTGAAGTATTTCTACCGTGATCTGGGCGCCATGCACAGCGAGGTGATGGCGGTGGTGCCGGTGCTGCTGAAGAGCATCTACAGCGATGTGATGAAGGGCCGCCGCGACCGCCTGAACGGCCTGTGCGTGCTGACCTGCGGCGCTGCCATGTTCGACCCCAAGATTCTGAGTGATATGATGGAGAAGGGCTTCTTTGTGGCCCAGATGTACGGCCTGACCGAGACCTGCGGCGACGGTGCATGGAACTCCTCACAGGAGGCAAAGTACCTGACCAGCGTGGGCCATGTGGACCTCAGCTGTGAATACAAGCTGGACGACGGCGAGCTGTGCATGCGGGGCAACCCCATCATGCTGGGCTACTACAAGGACCCGGAAGGCACTGCAGAAGTCATCGATGCAGACGGCTGGTTCCATACCGGCGACATTGCCCGGGTGGAAGAGGACGGCTACATGTACCTGACCGGCCGCAAGAAGAACGTGATCATTCTGGACAGCGGCGAGAACGTGAGCCCCGAGGAGCTGGAAAAGCTGCTGGTTCCCTGTGCGGACATTCAGGAGTGCATCGTGAAGGAAAAGGACAAAAAGATCTGTGCCCTCATCTACTGTGACCCTGCAAAGCAGGATGCGGTGAAGGAGTTCGTCACTGGGGTCAACCGCGGCCTGCCGCTGTACAAGCGCATGGTGACGGAGTTCAGCGCACAGCCGCTGCCCCGCAACGCCATGGGAAAACTGCTGCGCTGAACACAGGAGGAAACAGAACAATGCGTAAGATCAGAGTGCTGGATAATGTCTACGACCTTATCACCATCAACATGGAAGACCGCTTCAAGGATAATGTGGCCTTCCGCTTCTACGACACCGCAAACGATGCCGTGACCACCATCCTCTATAAGGATTATGTGCAGGATATCCGCAAGGCGGTGAATTACTTCCAGTCCACCATCCCGGAGATCAAGGGCAAAAAGATCTGCCTGCTCACCAAGAACAGCTACGAGTATGCCGTGAACACCTTTGGCGTGGTGGCGGCCGGTGCGGTGCTGGTGCTGCTGAACCAGCGCAAGAGCTGGGACGAGCTGAGCTACGAGCTGGGCCTTGTGGAGCCGGATGCCATCCTGACCGATGGCGACGACTACGGCTTCAACGACCAGCTCAAGGCTGCCTACGGCGATATCCTCCGCCCCATGGATGGCTTCCGGAGCTATGAGCCTGCGCAGCTGACCCGCTGCATCGACCACGAAGCCCTGATGGTCCTGATGTTCACCTCCGGTACCACGGGCCGCAGCAAGGGCGTGATGCTGAGCGAGAAGAATTTCTTCTCGGTGATGCGTGCCCACACCCAGATCGGTGAGCACATGATGGCGTATAAGCACGAACCGGACCTCGTCATGAGCCAGTACACTGTGCTGCCCATGTTCCATCTGGGCGCTTTCATCTGCCTGTTCTCCTGGGCCCACGCAGGCTGGGCGCTGAACGTCAGCAGCGACATCCGCAACTTCTATAAAGAGGTAAAGCGGATGCCCAGTCAGGCCATGGCGGTGGTGCCGGTCATTATGAACTCGCTCCACCACGATGTGATGCGCGGCCGCAAGGAACGTCTGGGAGAGCTGTGGGTGCCCATCTGCTCCTCTGCCATGTTCGACCCGCAGGTGATGCTGGATATGGCGGAACACGGCATGTTCGTGGTGCAGACCTACGGCAGCACCGAGACCTGCGGCGACGGCATCATCAACTACGCACAGGACGCAAAGCACATCGGCGCTGTGGGTCAGGGCAACGATTATCTGGACTACAAGATCGCCGAGGACGGCGAGCTGTGCATGCACGGCGACAGCATCATGCTGGGCTACTACAAGGACCCGGAGGCCACCGCCGAGGTCATTGACGCGGACGGCTGGTTCCACACTGGCGATCTGGCCCGCAAGGACGAGGACGGCTACTATTTCCTGACCGGCCGCAAGAAGAACCTCATCATTCTGGACAGCGGCGAGAACATCAGCCCCGAAGAGCTGGAAGGCATCGTGGGCAAGTGCGAAGCCGTGAAGGAATGTGTTGTAAAAGAAATGGGCAAGAAGATCGGCGTGGTGGTCTATTGCGACGAGGACAAACAGCAGCAGGTGCGGGACTTTATCACCGAGGCAAACCGCACCCTGCCGCTGTACAAGCGTATGAGCGCAGTGGAGTTCAGCACCGAGCCGCTGCCGCGCAACGGTGCAGGCAAGCTGCTGCGCCAGTGATACGGATGCGATCGAATGCCCGGATGCATAAATGGGCCGGCAGACCGGCAGACTGAAAACAGGAGTTCCGACAAAAAACAAAGCTTTGTTGCCGGAACCCTTGCGCACAGGAGAGAATCAGGGTATTATTATGGAAAGGCATAGGAGATTGTGCCTATTATCCGTCACGGAAAGGAAGAAAATTTCTATGGAACGAGCAGAGATCATTTCCCAGATCCTGGCCATCCTGGAGGATGTTGCCGAGGTTTCTCCCGAAGATGTGAATGAGAACAGCGTCCTGATGGACGATCTGGATCTGTCCTCAATGGAGATCCTGACCATTGTGGCAGACCTCGAGGAGACCTTCGGCCTGCGCATCCCTGAAAAGGAGCTGCGCAACTTTGTGACCATAGGGGATCTGGTGGATTATCTGGCGGCAAACGCGGGGTAACAGTTCATGAATGAGTCGCAGCGCTCGACGGAGTACATCTTTCAGGGAACGATGTACTTCTTCCGTCGGGAGAAGATCCTGTGTCGGTACCAGTTTGCGCTGCAGGATGCGGTGGAACCCGCTCTTTTGCAGCGCGCACTGGACGCGGCGCTTTCGGCCGCACCGTACTATCGGGTACAGCTGGTGCAGGAAAAGCGGAGCTTTTTTCTGGAGCCGAACCCGAACCCCTGCCTTGTGTATCAGGGCAGTGCACAGCGCGATATCCCGGAGGAAACGAACGGCTATCTTTTCAGCGTGAGCTGTGAGGGGGATACCGTCTATTTTGACTGGTATCATTTCCTCATGGACGGCCACGGGGTGTCGCCCTTCCTCACCCGCATTCTGGAACAGTACTGCAACCTGCGCTATGGCACGGCGTTTGCAAACACGCCCATCGTGTGCAGCCCGGCCTATGACATCGAGGCCATGATGGCAAAATACCCGCCCCCCACAGCCACCGAAAGCACGATGCAGAGGGATGTGGTGCAGACATGGGAGGGCAGGATGCGCCGCACTCGGGTGCGGCTGACCAAGCAGAGCCTTGTGGACCGGGCAGTGGAGAACGGTGTCAAGCCCTTTACAGCGCTGGCCGGTCTGCTGAGCCTTGCGCTGCGCAACTATCTGGGCAAAGACGAGATCCAGTATTCCTACTCGGCAGATACCCGCAGGGAAGCGGGCGTGCCGGATGCCCTTTACAACTGCGTGTGCTCCTTCCAGAGCGGCGTGAAGCTGAACGATGACACCCGCCTTGCGGACATCGTGCCGAAAATGGATGCCGAGGTGCTCCGCACCCTGCAGCCGGAGGCAAAGCTGCGCCAGATGGTCCAGCAAATGAGCTGGGTGTACAAGGTAGACCAGCAGAAAGCGCCCCTGCGCATCAAGCAGAGGGTGTTCCAGATGGGTGAGTACATCAGCGGTGTCCCGGCGGATTTCTGGCTCAGCTATCTGGGCAATCCGCTGCTGCCGGCCACGCAGGAGCTTCAGAAGTACACCAAAGACTTCAACGTCTGGGTCCCGCCGGATGGCGGCTCCATGGGTGTGGAAGCCTCCAGCCTGAATGGCATCATCACCCTGTGCATCGAGAACAAGGCCGAAATGCCCGGCCTTGCCGGGATGATCCGCACCGCCTTTGAAAAAGAGGACATCACGGTGCTGGAAGCCGTGGATCTGGATACATAAGTGCAGAACATAAAAAGCACTCTTTCCGGGCAGGAAAGGGTGCTTTTTTGCGTCTTATTCGGTCCGTGCAGGCCGTGTGGTCACCTCGCCGCAGCGCAGAGCTTCCTGTCGGCCGTTCTCCCGCTGGATGACCAGCCGCCCTTCCTCGTCGATGGCAAGGGCCTTTGCGGCGTAGGTCTCGGTCTCGGCACACACCGTCACCCAGTGGCCGGGCACAAAGCACCGGGCGCGGTACTCATCCAGACAGTCAAACGCCGGGCAGAGGGCCAGCAGCTCCCGGGCAATGGCCCCGGCCAGTGCGGCCCGGCTCACCGGGGCAGGCCCGCCGGGGTACAGGCTCCCGGCCTTGCGGGCCAGTTCATCCGGCCAGTCGGCGGCGGTGGAGGTAAGGTTCAGCCCGATGCCGACCACCAGCCATTCCAGCTGTCCGCTCTCGAGGTCGGTCCCCGCCTCGGTCAGGATGCCGCAGACCTTTCTGCCCTGATAGTACAGGTCGTTGACCCACTTGACGGCAAGCTCCAGCCCGCAGAGCTTTTTCACGGCACGGCAGACCGCCACCGCGGCGCTGATAGTAGCGGTCTGGGCATTGGCGGCGGGAATCTCCGGGCGCAGCAGCACCGAGCAGTAAACGCCCTTGCCTGCCGGGCTTTCAAATCTCCGGCCCAGCCTGCCGCGTCCGGCGCTCTGGTGGGCGGTGAGCACCAGCGTGCCATGGGGTGCACCATCCAGCGCCAGCAGCTTTGCCGTGCGGTTGGAGCTTTCCAGCGTGTCATATAAATAGATGGGTGCAGGGTAGTCCCCGATGGCTTCGGCGCAGAACGGGTCGCCGCCTGCCAGCCGGTAGCCCCGGCGGGGCGCAGCTTCCAGCGCATACCCTTGGGCCGTGAGGGCCGCAGCGGCCTTGTGCACGGCAGCGCGGCTCACGCCGAGGGTCTCGGCCAGCTGCTGGCCGGAAACGTAGCTGCCCCCGGCAGCGGAAAGTGCCTGCAAAAGTGCCTGACGGGTACTGACAGCCATGGCCGAATGCCTCCTTTTGTGCTATACTACTTCTATTGTATCATAAAAATAAAAGTTTTTGCAGGATTTTGAACGGCTGTTTCGTATGAATGTGCAGAAGGGCAGCGCAGGGGCTGCACTTCGTCGGACCGGGACGAAACTGAAAGGAGGTGGGCAGGCCGTTGACGACCTTGGAATTCAGCGCGATGGTGCAGAAATACCAGTCGCTCGTATATACGGTCTGCCACCAGCTGGTGCCGGATGCCGGCGATGCGCAGGACCTGACGCAGGAGACCTTTCTGGCGGCATGGCGGGCCATTGACCGCTGCCCGTCCGGGTTTGAAAAACAGTGGCTGGCACGCATTGCTGCCAACAAGGCAAAGGACTATCTGCGCAGCGCATGGGTGCGCAGGGTGAACATTCCCGGCGACGATGTGCTGGCGCTGGAAGGCGCGCCGCCCGGCACCCAGCCGGAACAGCAGGTGCTGGATGCTCTGGGCGAGGAAGAGCTCACCGCCATGATCCTGGACCTGCGGGAGCCCTACAGAACGCCTTGCCGTCTGGTGCTGCTGGAACAGCACACCATGGCCGAGGCGGCACAGCTGTGCGGCCGCCCGCCCAAGACGGTGGAAGCACAGATCTACCGGGCAAAAAAGATGCTGGCACAGCAGATACTACAGCGTGAAAACGATGGAAAGGAGTGCGTACATGGAACTGTTTGACAAAAACGGCTGCCTGACCGACGAAGGCCTACAGGCCCTGCAGGCAGGCGGGCTGGATGAGCTGGGCCGGCTGGAAACCGCCGAGCATTTATCCTACTGCGATAAATGCATGGACCGCTACACCGCTCTGCTGACGGCAGATGCGCTGGAAATGCCGCCGCACTCCGCGCACAAGGCTGTGATGACCGCCATCTGGGTGCGGCTGATGCAGAACACATGGGGTCGTGCCGCAGTGGCCGGTGTGGCGGCGGTGCTGGCCTTTACCATGTGGCGCTCCGGCACTATAGACCAGCTGCTGAATTTCCGGCAGGAGCTGCACACATGGACACCGGAGACCAGCCAGAGCCAGACCGAAGAAGCCTTGCAGCTGGGCAAGCCGGTGGAAGATGACCGCCCGTCCGCCCAGCCGGAAATACTGGGAAAGCCAATGGACGACGACAAGCCGAAGCAGCAGGCTTCGCTAGCAAAAGCACTCAATGACCTGCTGTTCGGAGCCGGCGGCCCTGCAGCAGAAAAATACAAAAATTCGCCACTTGCAGATCAAACGAAATAAGGAGATCGATTATGATGAAAAACGGAATCCTGACCTTCCTCTTCGCCTTTTGCCCGGGCGCAGGCCAGATGTATCAGGGCTACATGAAGCGCGGCCTTTCGCTCATTACGATGTTCTGCGTGGCCTTTGGTGCGGGCACTCTGCTGGAAGTTTTGTATGTGGCCATGCCCATTGTGTGGATGTACAGCTTCTTTGACACCTTCAATCTCCGGGCGCAGATCGGCGCAGGCACCGCCCCGCAGGACGATTATCTGGTGCACATCAACTGGCACGACCAGCGCATGGAACAGTTCATGCTGGACAGCCACAAGCTGCTGGGCTGGGGCCTGATCGCGCTGGGCGCGCTGGTGGCCTACCAGAACATCCTTATGAACACGCTGGGGGATATCGTGTGGCGCTGGGGCCAGAGCAGCCCTTTCTTCCGCGCACTTTACCTGATGATGGATCAGCTGCCGGAGGTGGTGGTGTGCGTGGCCCTAATCATCTGCGGTGCGTGGCTGGTGCGCGGCCCCAAGGGCAGAAAGCAGAAGCCGCAGAACGATGCCGAAGATGAAGATTTTACCGAGTATACTGCACAGGATGCGCAGGCGGAGCCGGAAGCAAAGGGCTTTGCCATGCCCAAGCTCTCGGCTCTGCTGGGCAAGCCCGTGACCCCGGACGATGAGACGGAGGATGCCGACGATGGACGAGACGAGAAATGATGCGCCGCTGACCGGTGAAGCACCGCAGACTGCAAAACCGCAGCCGCTGCGCCGGGTGGGCAGCTTTACGCTGGGCGTATGCCTGATCGCAGCGGGCATCTTCTTTCTGCTTGCCTATTTTGTGCCGGGCTTTGACTGGCAGCTGGCGCTGAAGATCGCCCCGGCGGCAGGGCTGATCCTGCTGGGCGGCGAGGTGCTCTTTTTTGCCGCCCGCCCGGGGCGCTGGAAGTACGATTTCTGGTCGGTGCTGATCTGCCTTGTGCTCATGGCCGGGTGCTTTGGCCTTTCGCTGCTGCCGGTGGTGTGGGATGAACTCGGCCCGGAGCGGAATCAGGCAAGCATGAAGTTGGGGCAGGAATATACGACAGAAGCCTATGACAAGATCAAACAAACAGCCCCGGATATCCGTGTGAAGAATATCAGCGGAAACGCCTACCTGTACAGCAGTGAGGCGAAAACGCTGCGGGATGTGAATGCCGGAAACGGCTATCTGAGCCTGACTGTGGAGCTGTTTGGCGGCTATGACAGCGTACAGGCCTTTGCGCAGGACTGCCGCAGCGTGACCGATGCCGTGCAGCAGTGCAGCGCACAGCCGGATGAGCTGCGCATTACATGGTCGCCGGAGAACGACCCGGGCCAGAGTCTTGCCTCCGGCAGCCTGCAGAATGTGGAGCAGTACACGCTGGAACTGGAAGGCATCGCACAGCTGGACTGGACGGCTGACCAGATGGCAAAGCAGACCGAGGTGCAGTACCTGCTGGACGAAGAAAACGAAAAACCGGCGGAGTCCGAAGCTTTTTCCGAGGAAAGTTCGGAGCTGAGTGAGTGAAACAAAAAATGCTTCCGTGCGGCGCACGGAAGCATTTTTTTGTTGAAATCAGCCGAAAACTATGTTATGCTATCTCTGCTGCTGAAAGGCGGCGGGGCACTGCAAACAACGGCAGGCGGTTCGGCCCTCACTTCCGAAAGGAGGTGAGTACATGCCAATTACTTTGACATTCCACTTGTTTGGATTGACATTCACCATTCGCGTGAAAAAGTAAGAACCGCCACCCGGCACGGTGACGGTTCTCAAAAACTGTAAACCTTGAACTGGGGCCAACCGCTTGTCGCAGTGCCCTTTCTATAGACATTATAGCGAATCCCGGCAGAGCTGTCAAGCATCTGCCGGGATTCGTTTTATCGTAAAATTTACAGCTTTTTGCCGGTGAGCAGCTCGTAAGCCTCCAGATACTTGGCAATGGTCTTGTCAATCACGTCCTGCGGCAGGTCGTAGTTGCTGTCGGGGTTGGCCTTGAGCCAGTCGCGAACGAACTGCTTATCAAAAGAGGGCTGGCTGTGGCCCGGCTCGTAGCCCTCCAGCGGCCAGAAGCGGGAGGAATCCGGGGTGAGCATCTCGTCGCCCAGCACCACGTTGCCGTTCTCATCCAGACCAAACTCAAACTTGGTGTCGGCAATGATGATGCCGCGGGAGAGCGCATACTCAGCACACTTCTTGTACAGGGCAATGGTGTAGTCGCGCAGCTTGGTGGCATACTCCTCGCCGTGGCCGGGGAACTGCTTTTCCAGCACCTCGATGCTCTTTTCGTAGGAGATGTTCTCGTCGTGGTCGCCGATCTCGGCCTTGGTGGAGGGAGTGTAGATAGGCTCGGGCAGCTTGTCGGACTCCTTCAGGCCTTCCGGCAGCTGGATGCCGCACACCTTGCCGGTCTTCTGGTAGCTGGCCCAGCCGCTGCCGGTGATGTAGCCGCGCACGATGCACTCAATGGGCAGCATGGTCAGCTTACGGCACATCATGCTGTTGCCGTCGAACTGGGGCTGCTGGAAGAACTCCGGCATATCCTTCACGTCCACGCTCAGCATATGGTTGGGCAGCAGATCGCGGGTGTAATCGAACCAGAACTTGCTCATCTGGGTCAGAACGGTGCCCTTTTTGGTGACCTTGTTTTTCAGGATGACATCAAACGCGGAAATGCGGTCGGTAGCAACCATGATGAGGCTGTTACCGTTATCATAGATCTCACGAACCTTGCCTTCTTTAATGGGCTTGAACTCAGTCATAATCAAACACTCCATTTTCCAATGCCGAAAAAGCGGCGGTGTATCTTACCTGATTATTGTACCATGTCTGCGGACAGTTTGAAAGAAACAGAATGAAAGGAAAATCAGGCCGTTTTTGCATTTTTCTCGTGAAAAATGTACGAAAAATAGAATCAAAATTCGGCGATTTGACGATAAAAGTCGTACTTTCACAACAATGAAGCACCTTTTTGTAAAATGTAGGCATGGACATTCCGGCGATTGTGCGGTATCTTATAATCAACAAATTAAAATAGGGAGGGTTTACTTATGGGCAGTTTTCCCAAAGATTTTCTGTGGGGCGGTGCCACCGCTGCCAACCAGTGCGAGGGCGCATGGCAGGCAGGCGGCAAGGGCCTTGCCACCGTGGATGTGACCCCGTTTGGCCCGGACCGCTTCCCGGTGGCGCTGGGTCGGCTGGAAATGCTGGAGTGCGACGACAAGCACTATTATCCCAGCCATGAAGCCATTGACCTGTATCACCATTATAAAGAGGACATCGCCCTCTTTGCCGAGATGGGTTTCAAGTGCTTCCGGCTGTCCATCGCATGGACCCGCATCCTGCCGAACGGCGACGATGCCCAGCCCAATGAAGAGGGCTTGAAGTTCTATGAGGATGTGTTTGATGAGTGCCACAAATACGGCATTGAACCGCTTGTGACCATCTGCCACTTCGATACCCCCATTGCCCTCATAAAAAAGTATGGCGGCTGGAAAGACCGCCGCATGGTGGATGCCTATGTGCACTACTGTGAAGTGCTGTTTGACCGCTACAAAGGGAAGGTGAAATACTGGCTCACCTTCAACGAGATCAACATGCTGCTGCATCTGCCCTTTACCGGCGCGGGGCTAGTGTTCTATCCGGGAGAGAATGTGCAGCAGGTGGAGTATCAGGCGGCACATCATGAACTGGTGGCCAGCGCAAAGGCGGTCAAGCTGGCCCATGAAAAGATGCCCGGTGCCATGGTGGGCTGTATGCTGGCGGCAGGCCAGTATTACCCGCGCACCTGTGCACCGGAGGATATCCGTGCCGCGCAGGAAGCGGACCGCGACAACTACTTCTTTACCGATGTGCAGGCCCGGGGAGCCTACCCGGTGTGGGCAAAAAAGCGGATGGAGAAGGCCGGCATCACCCTACACACCGAGCCGGGCGATGAGCAGGTTCTGAAAGAAGGCACCGTGGATTTTGTCTCCTTCAGCTACTATTCCAGCCGCTGCATCACCACGGATCAGGAGATCCTGGCAGAAGAAAAGGCCGACGGCAATGCGGTGCTGGATGCCGTGAAGAATCCGTACCTCAAGGCCAGCGAGTGGGGCTGGGCCATCGACCCGGTGGGCCTGCGCGTGACCCTGAACACCATCTACGACCGGTACGAAAAGCCCATGTTCATTGTGGAGAACGGCCTTGGCGCGGTGGATACCGTGGAAGCGGACGGCTCCATCCACGACAGCTACCGCATCGATTATCTGCGCGCCCACATCGAGCAGATGGAAAAGGCCGTCAACGAGGACGGCCTGCCGCTGATGGGCTACACCACATGGGGCCCTATCGACCTTGTGAGCGCATCCACCGGTGAGATGAAAAAGCGCTACGGCTTTATCTATGTGGATAAGGACAACGACGGCAACGGCACACTGGCCCGCAGCCGCAAGGACAGCTTCTACTGGTACAAAAAGGTCATTGCTTCAAACGGCACTGACCTTGCCTGAAATTTGCGAAAAAATAAATTTGTGAGAAAGAATTGGAATTTATGACACCTGAGATCATTGCACACCGCGGCGCGTCCTATCTTGCGCCGGAAAATACCCTTTCTGCGTTCCGCAAGGCGATGGAGATCGGCGCGGACGGCGTGGAAATGGACGTACAGCAGACCAGAGATAAAAAGCTGGTGATCCACCACGATTTTGTCATTGACTGGCACACCGATATGCGTGGCCAGATCTACGACATGACCGAGGGCGAGCTGAAGGCGCTGGACTTTGGCAGCTGGAAGGATGTGAACTATCAGAACGAGAGGATCGCTACCCTGCAGGAGGCACTGGCTCTATGCAGGGAAATGGAAGGTACCATCGTTCAGCTGGAAATGAAGGCCACCATCGATGACGACCCGGATTTTGTCCCCCGCGTGATCGAGGAGGTGCGTGCAGCAAACATTACTGACCGGCTGGTGGTGATCTCGTTCAACCACGACCTGCTGCGGCAGGCAAAGCAGCTGATGCCGGAGCTGAAGGTGGGCGTGCTGGTCTACGGTGCGTTGGAGACCATGGCGCTGCCCACTAGCACATGGGAAATGCTTGGCCTGCAGAACGGGCTGGAAGAGGATGATTTTCCACAGCTGCCGCCGCTGTCGGTGGAAAATGTGGATGACGAAAACTGCAGCTGGGCCCTGCGCTGGATGGGCAACCAGATCAGTATGCTGCAGGCGAACTTTCCGGGCAAGAGTCTGGTAGAGGTAGCCCAGCGCCTGCTGGAACAGCGGGACCCGGTAAAGTATGTGCAGACGCTGGACTTCAAGCCGGACTGGGTGAGCTGCGAATATCACACCGCTTACCAGCAGCCCAGCATGGTGCAGAAGCTGCATGATCTGGGCATCAAGGCGGCATACTGGACGGTGGACGGGGAACAGGCCGTGAAAGACCTTTGGCCCCTGCAGCCGGATGCCATCGTCACAAACCGCCCGGACCGCGTGCGGGAATGGATCTCTGAACTGGAAATGACAGAATAAAGGGCAGAAGCTGCATCCCTTCGATGCGGCCTGATTCCCCAAGCAACATCTGAAAAGCAAACAGCGGACAGCCTGCAGGCCGTCCGCTGTTGTGCTATGCAAAAGATGTTATAAAATATATCCGAGGCTCCGCAGCACGAACAGCCAGAAGGTCAGGCTGAATGCGCTGAACAGGGTGGTGGTAACGCACACGCTGCCGGTAAGCACACCTTCGTGGCCCATCTGCTTTGCCATAACGTAGCACGCCGGGGTGGTGATGCTGCCCAGCATCACCAGCAGGGCCACCAGCTTTTCGTCGGTAAAGCCAAAGCGCACAGCCAGCGGCAGGAACAGCGCAGGCAGCACCATCAACTTGACCACAGTAGCCACAGCAGTATGCTTGAGGTATCCCAGAGCTTTTTGGCCCTTGAAGCCTGCACCAATGGCAAGCAGGGCCAGAGGGCTGGTCAGACCGGCCACATTGGAAAGGGCCTTATCCAGCATGGCAGGCACGGAAATGTGCAGCATGCTCCACGCAAAGCCCGCTGCAATGCCCAGAAGGATGGGGTTCGTCAGGATGCCTTTCACACTCTTTTTGAGCTTTTCAGCCATATTGCCGGTCTGAGCCTGCGCAGTGGGCGCTTCCAGCATCAAAATGACCACTGCCATGATGTTATACAGCGGCACACTGCCAAGGATCATCAGGCTGGACATGCTGGCATCGCCGTAGATGCTCTGCAGAAAAGCCGAGCCGAGGATGGCAGCCGACGAGCGGTAACACACCTGAACGAACTCGCCCACAAGGCCGGTGCCCTTTAAAAACAGCTTTGCCAGCGCCCAGATCACAAGGATGCACGCCAGTGTGACCGCAAAGCAGAACAGCACATACCGGCCATCGAAGGTGGCGCGGACATCATTTTTGCCAAGGTCGCGGAACAGCTGCACCGGCAGTGCCACATAAAACACGAACTTGTTGGCCCCGGCCACGAACGCATCGCTCAGAAAACCGGTGCGGTGCAGCACATAGCCCAGCAGCATGATAAAGAACAGCGGCATGGTGCTGTTCATGCTGAACAGAAGATTTTCCAGCATGGCTCACACCCCGCCGTGGCGGCGCTGCTCTGCCGCCAGCTCCTGCTGCAGGGCAGCTTTGCGGTGGTCCAGCAGCAGGTCTTTGTTGTACTTGAAGTAGCGTTCGCAGCCGTTCTCGGTGAGGAAGGCGTGGGACACCGGGTCCACCGTCAGCTCGGTGACGAACACCACCATCTCCTGGCTTTCGGCAAAGGCCTGTTCCATAAAGTCGAAAGCGGCTTCCAGCGCGGCGCTGGCGGTCTGCTGGGCCTTTTCGCGCTCATCGGCAAGGGACTGGAACTGCCCGCGCAGCAGGTCGAAGGCTTCCTGTGTGCCGGCGGCGTTGGCACGGCGCAGTTCGCCCTCCCAGCCGCGCAGCACGGCCAGCACCTGCAGGCGGGTGGTCAGAGCATCTTTGCTCAGCAGCCCGGCGGCACGCTTTTGCTGTGTTTCGGTGTCGTAATCCATGATCTGCTGGTGGAACATTTCTGCCGAGCCGTCCGGGATATCCTCCGGAACGGTGGCAAGGGCTTTTTTGGTCTCCCGCAGAAAGGCATAGCAGCTGTCGGCCACTGCATCTGCCTGACGGGAGGCCGTGAACCGGGTGCCGAGGCCTGCAAGGATCAGGCTGACCAGCGAAAGCCGCTCGTCGAAGGGGGCCTGCAGCAGCCGTGCGAACACGGCGGGCTTTGCCTGTCCGGCCAAGATCTCCTCTACGCCGTAGTCGTCGCGGTACTTATAGTAAAGGTCGAGGTAGGCGGAGAAGTCCTCTGCGATCTTCGGGTGCTGGATGTACTCGCGGATCAGGTCTTCATCAGCCTGCAGACCCAGTGTTTCGTAGGTATCCAGCAGATTGGAAAGATCCTCCCAGCCGCGGGCGGTCACGAACTGGGTGCCGTCCACATCGGCGTTGATCTGGTAGAAGTTCTGCGGGTGCAGCTCCAGATAGCTCAAAATGGCGCTGTGGATGTGGGCAGCGCGGGCATAGTCCTTCCACACGGGCAGGTCCGGCTCAATGTCCATGCGGCGCACGCGGTCCAGCGTAACGATATCAAAGTTGCGCACAGATTTGTTATATTCCGGTGGGTTGCCTGCCGCCACGATCACCCAGCCCGCAGGCACGGCCTGATTGCCAAAGGTCTTGCATTGCAAAAATTGCAGCATGGTGGGGGCCAGCGTTTCCGACACACAGTTGATCTCGTCGATGAACAGAATGCCCTCGGAGAGGCCGGTGGCCTCCATCTTGGCATAGATGCTGGCAATGATCTCGCTCATGGTGTATTCGGTCACGGAGACATCTTTGCCGCCATAATTGCGCTGGCGGATGAAGGGCAGACCCACGGCGCTCTGGCGGGTGTGGTGGGTGATGGTGTAGGCCACCAGCGCCACGCCGCACTCCCGGGCTACCTGCTCCATCACCTGCGTCTTGCCAATGCCCGGAGGCCCCATGAGCAGAATGGGACGCTGCCGGATGGCCGGGATGGCGTATTCGCCCAGAGCATCCTTGGCAAGGTAGGCTTTTACGGTGTGTTCAATTTCTTCTTTGGCTCGTTTGATATTCATAACAAATTCCCTCACGAATTGTTCAGGTCACGGTACAGGTCGTCCTCTTCGGCCAGCGCGTCGGCAAGGGTGCTTTGCGGGCGGGCTGCTGCACCGGTAAATTCTTCTTCATCCAGAACCACCTTCATGGCCCACGGCGGCACGTTGGCGTCATCGAACCGCTCCCCCAAAAACAGAAAGGCGGTGTCGTAGGCCGGGCGCTTGGCGGGGTAGGTGCCCATGCCGTCGGTGAAGTACAAAAGGCCCCGCAGGTTCGAGAACTTCTTCTCGGCGCACAGCTGGTTCACGTATTCAAAGGCCGGGCGGAAGTCCGTTCCGCCGCCGCCCCTCAGCTCAAAATGGTTCATGGCGTGGATCAGCTCGTCCTCATTGTGGATCAGGATATCCTGCCGGATGGCGTTATCGGCCTGGATCAGGTGCAGGTTCATCCGGTGGAAAAAGTTCTCCTGTCCTTTCAGCAGAGTGTAGGTCTCCGCAAGGAACGCCCGCACCAGTTCACCGGAGGTGGAGTAGCTGGTGTCGATGACAAGGGCCAGCTCCTCGATCTTTTTGCTCTCCCGGCTTTCCAGAGGCTCGATGAGGGGCAGGTTTCCGTACACCGAAAGGCCGTAGGTGTAGAAGTTCAGGTCGAACTCGTCCGGGTCCAGCTTTACTTCCTCCCGCAGCACGCAGAACCGGCGCAGAAAATCCCGGTAGCTGCGGCGGCTGCGGTTGGCGGCTTTTACCTGCTGCTTCAGGGCATCGGCACCGTCCCCGGCTTCCTTATCCCGCAGGTCCAGCTCTGTCTGCATCCGCTCCCCGATCTTCTGCCACGTTTTCTGGGGCAGCGGCGTGGGCATCTGCTGGGGCTGGTCAGGCGCATCCTTGGGCCACAGACGGTGGTCGTCGGTCACGAACTCCCGCTCCAGCTGGCGCAGCACGCCGGGGGTCTGCCGGGTGAGCCACCGATACACCGGCGCGGCTGCCACCACGGTTTCCTCGGCGGTGATCTGCTGGTAGGCGTTCTGGCGCACATAGGTCAGCGGGCGCTTGACGCTGGTGCGGTTCAGGCTGTCGATAACGTTTTCCACTGCGATATCACAGGCAAGGCTCCACAGCTGCGGCTCCCGGCGGCCTTTCAGCCACAAATGCCGGAATACGCAGTGGAATATGGTGTGCAGATACAACCGGTTGAGATATTTTGGATTGTCCTGATAGAGCCGCAGCAGGTGGCTGGGCTGATAAAACAGGACCTGACCGTCCGTAGCCAGCACCCGGCACCGCTCGTCCGGGGCGGGGGACAAGGCACTGAGCGCCATATCCAGAAAGCGGAAGTCCAGATACAGCCCGCTGCGCACCACCGCCAGCACCTCGCCGCCCATGCGTGCCTGCCACTCCTCGTGGGTCTCCGGCCGCTGGGACTGGAACGGCTTGCGCGGGTCAAAAAATTTTTCTTTTTGGATCGTTTGGGGCAAAAGTGTCACCTCACTTAGAACCCTCTCAGCCTCGCTGCAAACTCCCCCAGTCATCGCTGCGCGATGCCAGCCCTCTCATGGATGGGGCCTCTGGCGAAACCGGAAGCTTACCCTTACTGCCAAAGGCTTCCTCTTAGAGGGAGCTGGCGCACGAAGTGCGACGGAAGGAGTTTTCTGCTGTTTAAAAATCAAAATCGTACCGCTGCTTTTTGGGCTGAGGAACATACTTTTTGTGCTCCGCATCCGCCAGCAGAGCGGCGGCAGCGGCGTTCCCGGCCTTGGCGGCAAGGGCTGAAGCTTCGGCAAAGCCGTCTTTGTCCAGCACATCCAGCGCAATGAGTGCACGCACGGCATCATTGTCCTGCGCCTTCAGCAGGCGGGCCAGCACCCGGCCTGTGTTGGCTGCCAGAAATGCCCGGTAGTGCCCGGCGGCGGCTTCGGTCAGCTGCCACGGATACCGCAGCCGGTCAAAGCAGAGCATTGCCATCACATTGGCATCGTCGGCATCGTGGCCCTGCGGGAAGATCGCGTCGTATTCTGCGGGGAGGAATTTGTTCTCTAAAAAACACTGCCGGTAATGATATCCTTGGCCGGAAAAGGTGTGCAGAAGGATGTGGGCGGGGGTCTCCTCGATATCCTCCCAGTAGGCGGGATACCAGAGCGCCGCCAGCGGGGCTGCTGTACCGGCAGGGCAAAACTCAGCCCGCACCGCTTCGGTGATGTTGTTCACAAGGGCAAACAGGCCGGTAGGTTCTTCAGGGCCTGTCTGCACCCGGATGGTCTCCAGCGCGAAGCAGTTCAAAAACACATCGCTGCCCATGGTCAGGCTGCCCGTGCCCACGGTGAGCAGACGCAGCTTGCGGCAGTTGTAGAATGCGCAGCTGCCGACGACCTGTAAGCTGTCCGGCAGGGTCAGCTCTTCGAGAAAGTTCCCACACACCGGGTGCAGGTCGTCTGCATCCGAACCGGCAGCGGGCGCGTCAAAGTCGAAGTCATACCGGCGGCAGGTGCCGCCCACCGTCTGCCCAAAGGCCCGAATCAGCCGCGCCGTGCCGTCCGGGGCCGCCTCGTAGCGGCAGGTCTTGTCTGCCGCAGGCAGGCTGCGCGGCTTTTCGGAAAAGCAGTAGTCGCCCAGTTCGGTAACAGCAAAGCTGCCGCCCTCCGGTGCTGGCAGTGTGCCGGGCAGCGCGATACACGGCTCTGTGCCGTACACCCGCACCAGCCGGGCGGTGTCTGCCGAAAGGGGCAGGATGTCCAAGGTGAGTGTGCTCTCCGAAACCACGATGCAAAACTCCTCAATTTGATAGAATCATTCAGCTTTCAGTATAAACCAACGGCAAAGCCTTGTAAAGTATAAAAAATTCTGACGTAACATAGTAGAAAAATGAATCAGAAACCTCTTGACTTTTGCATGAAAGTGCGTATAATAAGGGTAGGCAACGCGATAAGGCCGAACGTGTTTACCACGTAAAAAATCGAAGCACCCCGGTAGAACCAGTACCGGGGTGCTTCTTTTCATTAGTGCTTGCTGCCCTTGAAGAACAGGCTGTCAAGCCACTTGCATAAATAGTAGGCTACTACCTCTGCTGCGACAGTCTGAAAAAACGCGATAAAGCTAGGCATGTTTACCACCTCCTTTCCGCGACAGGGGGATCGGAGAAGGGCCGCAGAGCCAGTATAACACAAAAAGCGGCAGCGCGCAATTTGATGCACGCTGCCGCTTTTTCATTGAGAAGGTAGAAAAAAGCTTAGTCCTCGGCCAGATTGCCGGTGTACAGCTGGTAATACTTGCCTTTTTTGGCGATCAGCTCGTCGTGGCTGCCGCGCTCGATGATGCGGCCCTGCTCCAGCACCACGATGCAGTCTGCATTGCGGACGGTGGACAGGCGGTGCGCAATGACAAAGCTGGTGCGGCCGTACATCAGGCCGTCCATGCCGCGCTGCACCAGCGCTTCGGTGCGGGTATCGATGGAGGAGGTGGCCTCGTCCAGGATCAGCACCGGGGGATCTGCCACGGCGGCGCGGGCGATGGCCAGCAGCTGGCGCTGGCCCTGCGAGAGGTTGGCACCATCGCCGGTGAGCATGGTGTTGTAGCCTTCCGGCAGGCGCTTGATGAAGCCATCCGCGTTGGCAAGGCGGGCGGCGGCGATGCACTCTTCATCGGTGGCATCCAGCCGGCCGTAGCGGATGTTCTCCATCACCGTGCCGGTGAACAGATGGGTGTCCTGCAGAACGATGCCCAGAGAACGGCGCAGATCGGCCTTTTTGATCTTGTGGATGTTGATGCCGTCGTAGCGGATCTTGCCGTCCTGAATGTCGTAGAACCGGTTGATGAGGTTGGTGATGGTGGTCTTACCGGCACCGGTAGAGCCGACAAAGGCGATCTTCTGGCCCGGACGGCCATACAGGTTGATATCGTGCAGGACGGTTTTTTCCGGCACATAGCCAAAGTCTACATCGGTAAAGGTGATGTTGCCTTCCAGCTTGTGGTAGGTGGTAGTGCCGTCGTGGTGCGGGTGCTTCCATGCCCACAGGCCGGTGCGCTCGTCCGTCTCCACCAGCTGGTCGTTGCGGTCGTACTTTGCGTTGACAAGGGTCACATAGCCCTCGTCGGTCTCGCTCTCTTCGTCCATCATCTTGAAGATACGCTCGGCACCGGCCAGAGCCATGATGATGCTGTTGGCCTGCATGGACACCTGACTGATGGGCATGTTGAAGCCCTTGTTCAGGCTCAGGAAAGCCACCACCGTGCCAAGGGTCGTGCCGCCCATGCCGCTCACGGCCATGGCTGCGCCTGCCAGCGCACAGACGGCATAGCTGATGTTGCCCAGCTGGGCGTTGACCGGCATCATGATGTTGGCAAAGCTGTTGGCTTTGTTGGCGCTGTCCTTCAGCTGGTCGTTCAGCTGGCGGAAGCCGGCCAGCGCCTTCTGTTCGTGGGTGAACACCTTGACGACCTTCTGGCCTTCCATCATTTCTTCGATGTAGCCGTTCAACTTGCCCAGATCCCGCTGCTGCTGGATGAAGTATTTGCCGGACTGCTGGGTGATCTTTTTGGAGCAGAACATCATCAGCGCCACCATCAGCATGGTGACGATCGTCAGCTGCCAGCTGAGCATGCACATGCTGAAGAACACCGAAACAATGGTAATGGCGCTGGACACCAGCTGCGGGATGCTCTGGCTGAGCATCTGGCGCAGGGTATCCACGTCGTTGGTGTACACGGACATGATGTCGCCATGGGGATGCTGGTCAAAATACTTGATGGGCAGGCTCTCCATGTGGGTGAACAGCTGGGTGCGCAGGTTGCGCAGGGTGCCCTGCGTCACGTTGACCATGATGCGGGCGTTGAGCCATGCGGCCAGAATGCCGATGACGTAGATGATGCCTACCCGCAGCAGAGCTGCTGCCAGCGGGGCAAAATCCGGGTCCTGCTGCTGGGTCATGGGCACGATGTAATCGTCCATCAGGGTCTTTAAGAACAGACTTGCCTGTACGTTTGCCAGCGCGCTGACCACGATGCAGACAAGCACAAGGATGCAATGGGGCAGATAGTGCCGGAATACCTCATCCATAATGCGCTTCAGCAGCTTGCCCGGGTTTTCCACTTTGGGCCGGGGGCCGCCCATGCGGGGGCCGGGGCCGCGAACTTCTTTTGCCTGAGCCATTACTGTTCACCTCCCTGTTTGTCAAAGTCGCCGCTGCCCTGGGTCTGGCTGTTGTAAACTTCCTGATAGATGGCGTTGGTCTTGAGCAGCTCTTCGTGGGTGCCCAGACCATCGATCTTACCATTATCCAGCACAAGGATGCGGTCGGCGTCCTGCACCGAGGAAATGCGCTGTGCAATGATGATCTTGGTGGTGCCGGGGATCTCCTCCCGGAATGCCTTGCGGATCTTGGCATCGGTAGCGGTATCCACGGCGCTGGTGGAGTCGTCCAAAATCAGAACCTTGGGCTTGCGCAGCAGGGCGCGGGCGATGGTCAGGCGCTGCTTCTGGCCGCCGGACACATTGGAGCCGCCCTGCTCGATCCATGTATTGTATTTGTCCGGGAAGCGCTCGATGAACTCATCGGCGCAGGCAAGCTTTGCCACACGGATGCACTCTTCCTCGCTGGCGTTCTCGTCGCCCCAGCGCAGGTTATCGAGAATAGTGCCGCTGAACAGCACGTTCTTCTGCAGCACCATGGACACCTCGCGGCGCAGCACGTCGAGGTTGTAGTCGCGCACATCCACGCCACCCACCTTCACGGTGCCGGTCTCGGCATCATACAGGCGGGGGATCAGCTGCACAAGGCTGGATTTTGCGCTGCCAGTGCCGCCGATGATACCTAAGGTCTCACCGGGCTTGATGCTGAAGGTGATATCATTCAGCACCGGCTGGCCGCTGCCGTGCTTATACTTGAAGGTGACATGCTCGAACTCGATGCCGCCGTCCTTCACCTGCTGCACCGGCTGCTTTGCGGGGGGCAGGTCGGTGGTCTCGTCCAGCACTTCCACAATACGCTTTGCGGAAGCGGCAGACATGGAGATCATGACAAAGGCCATGCTCAGCATCATCAGGGCCATGAGGATGTTCATGATGTAGCCGAACAGAGCGTTCAGCTGGCCGGTGGTGATGGCACCATGCAGAACGTACTTGGCACCCAGCCAGCTCAGGGCGATGTTGCAGCCGTAAACGGCGGTGAGCATGGCAGGGTTATTGAAGCTCAGGCGGCTCTCAGCGTTCACAAACTGGTCGTACAGGCTCTGGCAGGCTTTGGTGTACTTCTCGTTCTCAAAGCCCTCGCGCACGAAGCTCTTCACTACGCGGATGGCGGAGACGTTTTCCTGCACGGACGCGTTCAGGGCATCGTAGTTTTTGAACACCCGGTCAAAGATGTGGAAGGTGGGCACCATGATGCCTGCCAGCACCGCCACCAGAAAGACCACAGCCACCACGAAGATCAGTGACAGCGGGCCGCCGATCATCACGCCCATGAACAGGGCGAACACCAGATGCACCGGGGCGCGCACGCACATGCGCTCGATCATCTGGAAGGCGTTCTGCACGTTGGTCACGTCGGTGGTCATACGGGTGACAAGGCCTGCGGTGGAGAACTTATCAATGTTGGAAAAAGAATAATGCTGGATGTTCTCATACATGGCATCGCGCAGATTTCCGGCAAAGCCGGTGGATGCCTCGGCGGCGTATTTGCCGGCCAGAACGCCCAGCGCCAGCGCGACCACAGCCACCAGAAAGGTGAGCAGGCCATACTTGAGGATGGCGTTCATATCGCCCTTTTCAATGCCCTGATCGATGATAAAGGCCATGATGGTGGGCAAAAGCACATCCATCACGGCTTCCAGAGCGGCAAAGAGCGGTGTCAGGACTGCGGCGCGTTTATACTCGCCCAGATGCGACACTAACTTTTTGATCATCTGAGTTACCTCCTGTTACTTTTTATTTGTTTGGTACAGAACAATTTTATACAAAACATTTTAATTGTCAAGACGTTTCAAAAAATGTTCATAATTACTAATTTAGCAAGCCGATTTTAGGCAAGTTGACAAACCCTCTCAGTCAAAGCCTGTCGGCTTTGCCAGCTCCCCCAAAGGGGGGAGCTTTTCTTGCTCTGAACGATACGACCTGCTTTGAATTGGACGCATCACCCTTTGTATTATGGTGCACATAGCTCCCCCTTCGGGGGAGCTGGCGAGCAAGGCGAGCCTGAGAGGGTTCATTTCAGTGCATCCCGCAGCTTGTTTAAAAGCCGCAGCAGCTCGGTATTTTCCTCCGCTGTCAGCAGCCCAGCCACATAGTCGTCGGTCTGGTGGAAGCAGAGCATCGTCTTTTCGTGGAAGCAGATGCCCTCTTCGGTGAGCACCAGCTGCTTGAGCCGGGCGTCTTGCGGAACACTGCGCCGCTCGATATACCCCTTGCGCTCCATCAATTGCAGGATGTTGGTCACGGTGGAGCGGGTGATAGAGAACTCCCGCTCAATGTCCCGCTGGAACACGGGGGTGTCCCGGTGGCGGTAGAGATACCCAATGATCCACCCGTGCATGGGGGTGGCCTGCTCCACGTCATTTTCGCGGGCAAACTGGTTGATCTTGCGGAAGATCAGGTTGTCCACCCGGCGGATCTGCGCCGGGATGACCTGTGGGCTTTCCCAAGGGGAATCGGCGTGATTGCAGCACTCGTTTTTGGTTTCGTCACACATCATGGTTTTGTCCTTCATGGTTGTTTTGGCATCAAACAGTTTTAAATAAAACTGTTTGATAGCATACATATTATACAGCAGTCAAAGTGAATGTCAAGGGGAAGGGAACGATTTTAAATGCCCTCCGATTTGCTCTGGGCATAAAATAATGAAATATTATTTTTCATATTGCAAACCAGCCAAGCCTGCGGGCTTGGCTGGTTTGCTTTTTCACGGAAGGGGCCGTAGTTGCAAGCGGCATATTTTCCGGTTGCGCGGTCATTTCCGAAGGAAATAAGCGCAACAGATGGAGTTTACCTTTTGGGCCATTCCTGTGAAAATGCAACAGCAGACAGCCCGCAGGCTGTCTGCTGTTGCCCTATTATAAAAATATTTTTCCGCTAAATATGCCCAGAGCGAAGCAGAGGGCATTCTAAATTATTATTCCAGATTGTGTTTTTTGCAGAACTGTTTGCTCACCCAGTACATCCCGCCCCACAGCAGAACGGCCAGCACCAGATACAACGGGTTCTTCATGGAACTGACCAGCGACTGCCCAAACACTGCCATCATGGCAATCATCACACCCTTGCCCAGCAGCATGGTAATGAGATAGCGCTTTTCGTCAAAGTCCGAGATGCCAAAGGCCAGATGCATAAAGGAGCTTGGCGCGAAGGGCAGCAGCGTGAGCATGAACAGCGACGAAGTGTCCAAGCGGTTCACCCACTGCTGAGCCTTTTCCAGCTTGGGCGAGCGGGAGGCAAACTTCCAGAAGAAGCACTTGACCACCCGCCGCCAGAACAGGAACATGATGCTGCCACCCAGCGCCACACCGGCCCAGCTGTACAGAAAACCCAGAATGCCGCCGTGAGCCGCTACATTCAGCGCCACAATGGCAATGAGCGGCAGCGGCGGAAAAAACGACTCCACCATGGCCAGCATGATGGGGGCAATGGGGCCAAGGTTGCCAAAACTGTCCAGCAGAGTTTCCCAGAACTCCAGCGTTCCCAGCTGGCGCAGACAAAAGTTCATTGTGCACATCCATCCCTTCCGCCTGCGCTTTCCCATCCGCAGGTTCCTCTATCCGTAGTATATCCATATTGTATGACACAAGCATGAACACAAAGCGACATTTTTTTTGCCCTGTGCACAGCTTCCTTGGGATACTACGAAGCTGCCGGTGCTGTTTTACTCCGCAGCCTGCTTTTCTGCGCGGGCCTTCATGCGCTCCAGCTGGGCGGTGCGCTGCTTTTCCCACCGGGCAAGAGAAGCATCGTCCGGGATCTGCAGGCAGCGGGCGTAGCTCCAGTGCAGGCCGTCGCGGCGGGCCAGCTTGTAGCGCTGGAACACACCCTTGCCTGCGGCATTGCTGCTGCCGGCGCAGTGGGGGCACTGGCTCAGGGTGTACCAGCTGTTGCTGCCCTTTTTCAGCCACACATCGTCCGGAGTCAGTGGTGCGCCGCACTCCGGGCAGTTCATGGTGTAAATTTTGGGGTCGGTGCGCCAGGTGTACTGCTCCACATAGCCGCGGAAGACCTCAAAATCCCGGTAGTCGCCGGGGGTGGGGCACAGGCTGGCCCGCAGGGATTCCTCCTCAGTGGGGTAGGCCGCAAGACCGGCCCGCAGGTCGAGCATTCGGCAGACATCGGCGGTGTACAGCGTGTCGGAAAGGGCATCGTGGAACTGCCGCTCCATGGGCAGCCCTAAGCGGGTGACGACGCTTTCCAGCGTCATGCCCTCGCCCTCTTTGCGGGGATGCTCCCGCAGGAACACCTGCTGCAGGTCGTACCAGACGGTGGGTTTTGATTCGTCGATGTTGCACAGGTACAGGTTCTGCTTGAGCACCGGTACGTCATCCATGCCCCACTCGGCAAATTCGGCATCCGGGCCGCACCACTGCATAAAGCGGCGCAGGCCCTGCACGATGGGCTCACCCTTGTCCAGATCGGCCTGCGTCAGGCCGGTGACTTTAGCAATGTGATGCTGCAGCTTACGGAAGATGCGGGGCCGCAGATGGATGGAAAAGGTGTCCAGCACGTTGGCATCCTCGTTGATCTTCACGGCACCGATCTCCACGATCTCGCCCCGGAAGGTCTGCTGCACGCCATGGTAATTAAAGGTATACGGCTGGTAGCCGATATTCCATTCCAGATCAAATAAAACCAGATTGCGCGGCATTGTTTTGTGTTCCTCTCGTTACTTTAAAATAAACTTCTCCACAGCCTCGGCCACACCGTCGTGGTCGTTGTCGGCGGCAGTCACATAGTCGGCTACGGCCTTTACCGGCTCTTCGGCGTTCTGCATGGCCACGCCCACACCGGCGTACTCGATCATGGAGCGGTCGTTCAGGCCGTCGCCGCAGGCCATCAGGTTTTCGCGGCCAAGGCCCATGTGCTCCAAAAGGGCGGCAAGGCTGCCGTCCTTGGCAACGCCCAGCGGCACGGCTTCAATAAAGAACGGGCTGGAGGGGTACAGGTCGATGCGGCCGTCAAACTGTTTTTTGCCGGCGGCCCACACCTCGTCCCGGCGGGCGGGGTCCAGCGTGATGAGCATTTTGCAGATGGGGTAATCCACATACTTTGCCAGATCGTCCACGCCGGTCATGGGCAGCTTGCAGGTAAAGCACTCGCGCAGTGCCCACTTGTCATCCGGGTGCTCGGTGACAACGCCCTCTTTATTATAGGTGATAATGGTCACGTTCTGTGCGGCGGCAAAGGCGCACAGCTCGGGTACGTACTGGGCATCCAGCTGTTTCTGGTACAAAGTCTCGCCGGTGCGGCAGTCGATGATCTTGCCGCCGTTGTAAGAAAGGATGCAGCCGCCCTTTTTATCCAGCCCCAGTTCCTTTGCCAGCGGCAGCACGCCCGCGGTGGGACGGCCGGATGCCAGCACGATGGTGACACCCTTTGCAATTGCGGCATCCAGTGCGGCGCGGGTGCGGGGTGTAACTTCCTTCTGGCTGTTGGTCAGGGTGCCATCCAGATCCAGTGCCAGAACTTTGATCTCTGCCATATAAAATCCTCTCAATTTATATAAAGGTAAAAAAGCACTTACTCTCTTATTGTACAATGAAATGCCATCATCTTTCAACCCTTGCAGAGACGTTTGTGGAAAAAGTGGTGGCACTTGAGCAGGATTTTACATCCCTTTCCGGCTTTTTACGTTGGCGCGGATGCAGCCGCACCGGTTTTACCAAAGCTTTGCGGCGGCATGGTTTTTCCCCGCAAGGCGGTGCGCTACAATAAAAGCGTTCCCACAAGAAGAAAAACGGGGCCTGAGGCAGGCCCGCAATGTTTGATTGAATGAAAAGAGAGGATCACGTCATGAAAGAAAACAAGATCTCCCGCCGCAGCTTTCTCAAGTTTGGCGCAGCTGCTTCTGCCGTCGGCATGATGGCTGCTGCACCCGTTGCCGCAAACGCAGCACAGCTGGATGCGGATGCCGCAGCCGACGAGGAGAACTGTCTGCTGGGCCTGTTCCAGAAACCCAAGTACATCTTCCTGTTCATCGGCGACGGCATGGGCACTGCCCAGATCCAGTCTGCCCGCTTCTACAAGGGCACCGTGGACAACAACGGCGCTGTGACCGAGGCCGACCTGAGCTTCACCAGCTTCCCCACCGTGGGCAGCGTGACCACCTACGACAGCACTTCTTTCTGCCCGGACTCCGCTTCCACCGCAACCTCCATCGCCACTGGCCACAAGACCGAGAGCGGTGTCATCAATATGTGCCCGTGGACCCGCGATGTGCCCTATGAGACCATTGCCGAAAAGCTGCACGCCCAGAAGGGCTACAAGGTGGGCATCATCTCCTCGGTCAATATCGACCACGCCACTCCCGCCGCCTTCTACGCTCATCAGAAGACCCGCAAGAACTACTACCAGATCGGCGTAGAGCTGGCAAACTCCGGCTTTGAATACTTTGCCGGCGGCGAGTTCCAGAAGGTGAACGGCGACGGTGCCGGCCCCAACAACCACGAGGTGGCTGCTCAGGCTGGCTACAATGTGGTCACCACGCAGGCGGGTGCTGCTGCACTGACCGCAGGCGCAGGCAAGACCCTGATCATTGCCGAAAATCTGGCCGACGGCAAGGCCATGAACTACGCCATGGACGCCGCTGCAGGCGAGTGGCAGCTGACCGACTACGTGAAAAAGGGCATCGAGCTGCTGGATAACCCCAAGGGCTTCTTCCTGATGACCGAGAGCGGTAAGATCGACTGGGCCTGCCATGCAAACGATGCCGCTGCTTCCATCCACGATGTGCTGGAGATGAGCAACGCCGTGCAGGCAGCTGTGGAGTTCCAGAACAAGCACCCCAATGATACCCTGATCCTCGTCACTGCCGACCACGAGACCGGCGGTATGGCCATCGGCTACAAGACCACCAACTACGACACCTTCCTGACGAACCTGACCCACCAGAAGATGTCCTACGCAAAGTTTGATTCTACCTATGTGCAGAACTACATCGCCAACAAGACTCCTTTTGAAGCTGCCATGCAGGATGTGAAGGCAAACTTCGGCCTGACCCTGCCCACCGACCCGGATGCCGCCAACGCCGGCAAGCTGCTGCTGACCGACTACGAGGTGCAGAACCTGCGCACCGCCTACGAGCGCACCCTGAAGGTCGGCTCTGCCAGCCAGAAGGACATGTCTCAGCAGGACTATGAGCTGTACGGTACCTATATCCCCTTCAGCATGGCAATCTGCCATACCATCAACCACAAGTCCGGCATGGATCATACCACCTACGCCCACACCGGTGCCATGGTGAACGTCTACGCCAACGGCGTGGGTGCGGAGAAGTTCGGCGGCGTGTTCGACAACACCGAGATCTTCCACAAGCTGGCAGACCTGACCAAGGTCAAGTAAAGCTTCACTAGACTGATCTTCCACATTTTTCCCGGATAAAATAAAACCTCCCTGCTCTGGAACCGCAGCGACTGCGGCCGGGCAGGGAGGTTTTGCGTTGATTATGCTGTTTGCCTTTGCGGCTCCGCGGGTGAAAAAACAAATCGGGAAAGTCCGCAGACTTTCCCGATTTGTAATTTAGAAAATGATTCCGCTGAATATGGCCAGAGCAAAGCGGAGGCCATTCAAAATTTAATTGTTGATCTCCGGGAAGCCCTCCAGCTTGCTGGTGCAGTGGGGGCAGCGCACCGCCTTGATGGAAATCTCGCTCTGGCAGTAGGGACACACCTTGGTGGTGGGCTCTGCGGGAGCTTCCGGCTCAGCAGGCTTCTTGTGCAGGGCGTTGATGGTCTTGATGACCACGAACAGCACGAATGCTACGATGAGGAAGTTAATGATGGCATTGATGAAGGAACCAATGCCGATCATCACATCGCCCACATGGATGCCGACGTCCGAGAAATCGGCGTTGAAAAACAGGCCGATGGCGGGGTTGATGATGTCGTTCACCAGTGAGTTGACGATGGCGGTAAAGGCACCGCCGATCACAACGCCGACTGCCATATCCAGCACATTGCCACGCATGGCGAAGGCCTTGAATTCTTCAAAAAACTTTTTGATGCCCTTGATCTCTTTTTCTGCCATAAGAAAATCCACTCCTTTACTCCCTTTATGCCGCAAGGGAACGTATTTGCGTCTATGATAGCGGATTTTTGGCGTGATTGCAAGGGAAAATGACAGCCTCAGCCCTCTTTTGGCAAAAAATAAAACGGGAAAGCCCGCAGACTTTCCCGTTTTGCAAGGATGAGACAGTTCTTACTTTTCCGGTGCAGTAAAAGCGATGGGGGTAGCACCTGCAGCGGCATCCACACTCAGCAGGGAGATGGGAGCGACCTCGTAGTGCAGGGTCTCAAAGCTCTGGGTCTGGCCGTCCTCGGTGGTGAACTCCAGAATGTAGGTCACGTCGGACTGCTTGTCGGCCTCCACATCGCGGGTGATAACGATGTTCTCACCGTCAGCCAGACCGTTCTCACCAGCCAGATTGTCGCCCTTCTCGTCGCTGCCTGCATCGTACAGGTACAGCTCGGTGACGGTAGAACCGGTGGTGTTGTACACGGTGTACTCAGCGGTAGTGGGCTCAGCTGCTTCGCTGGCTGCAGCCTCAGAGCTTGCAGCCTCGGAAGAAGCGGCAGCAGAAGAAGCTACAGAAGAGGAAGCGGCGGTGGAGGATGCAGAAGAACCGCAGGCGGTCATGCCAACAGCCAGTGCTGCAGCGGCAGCAACGATCGCAATGTTCTTGAGTTTCATGTGAAATATACTCCTTTGAAATTTCTTCGTATTCAGATCAACCAACAGGGTGTGATGGATGATGAAGACGATTATACGGGAATTTCGACAAAAAATCAAGACGCCTATGTGCATTTTGAACGATGAAACAGGAACTGTTACCAATTTGACATGAAATTGGAACATTTTAACATGAGTTGACATGAAGCAAAGTTTTGTAGGAAAGGCTGCTTGCCGTTTCGTAAAAAGACAGCCCCATGCAGATCTTGATCTGCACAGAGCTGTCTGGTCGGAAGGTTAAAGAAGGCGCAGCACCAAATGGTCTTACTTGGGCTGGCGGCCGATGTAAGCCAGAATGCCGCCGTCGGCGTACAGGATCTGACCGTTCACAAAGTCGGAAGCGTGGCTTGCAAGGAACACGCAGGGGCCCACCATGTCGTCCGGCTCACCCCAGCGGCCTGCGGGGGTCTTGGCGGTGATGAACTGGTCGAAGGGGTGGCGGCTGCCGTCCGGCTGCACCTCCCGCAGGGGTGCGGTCTGGGCAGTGGCAATGTAGCCGGGGCCCATGCCGTTGCACTGGATGTTGTACTCGCCGTACTCGGAAGCGATGTTCTTGGTGAGCATCTTCAGTGCACCCTTGGCGGCAGCGTAGGCGGAGACGGTCTCGCGGCCCAGCTCGCTCATCATGGAGCAGATATTGATGATCTTGCCCTCGCGCTTTTCCATCATGTCCGGCAGAACGGCCTTGGAGCAGTTGAAGGCACCGCCTACATGCACGTCGATGACCCGCATGAAGTCGGCGTGGCTCATCTCGATCATGGGCACCCGCTTCATCAGACCGGCGTTGTTTACCAGAATGTCCACAGGGCCGACCTCGGCCTTGATCTTTGCAACCATGGCGTTCACAGCGTCCTCATCGGACACGTCGGCCACATAGCCGTGTGCGTCGATGCCGATTGCCTTGTATGCTGCAAGGCCCTTTTCAAGGCTTGCTTCGGAAGAGCAGTTGAAGCAGACGGTTGCACCGCACTGGGCCATGCCTTCGGCGATGGAAAAACCGATGCCGTGGGCACCGCCGGTGATCAGAGCCACCTTGCCCTGCAGGTTGAAAGCGGAAAGATCCATGATTTTCTCCTTCTCAAGTTAAATAACCCTCTCAGTCTGCTTCGCAGCCAGCTCCCCCGAAGGGGGAGCTTTTAGATACGTTGAGGAAAGATGGATAAAAACCTCGCCCTTCGGGAGAGGTGGCATCGCGCAGCAATGACGGAGAGGGTTCAAGTTAAATTTTTAGCAAAAAGCCCCGTACCGGTGGACCCGGTACGGGGCTTGTGTATGGTGCTTTTTAGCGCAGGTCAGTGGTAGCGATGTTGTCCATGTCGTCAAACTCCATGTTCTCGCCGCCCATTGCCCAGATAAACGTATAGTTCGAGGTGCCTACGCCGCTGTGAATACTCCAGGAGGGGCTGATGACAGCATCCTCGTTGTGCATCACGATGTGGCGGGTCTGGGTAGGCTCGCCGCACATGTGGAACACCACCTGCCCCTCGGGCAGTTCAAAGTAGGTATAAATTTCCATGCGCCGCTCGTGGGTGTGGCTGGGCATCGTGTTCCAGTTGGAACCGGATTCCAGTTCGGTCATACCCATGCTGAGCTGGCAGGTCTTCAGCACATCCGGGTGGATGAACTGATTGATGGTGCGCTTATTGCAGGTCTCGACGCTGCCCAGAGGACGATGGTTTGCATCGGCCATCTTGATCAGGCGGGTCTCGTAAGAGCAATGTGCGGGAGCGGATACCATGTAGAACTTGGCGGGATGCTCCGGGTCGGCGGAAGCAAAGGTGACTTCCTTGGTGCCCTTGGTGATGTACAGGCAGTCCTTGTAGCCCAGCTCGTACTTTACGCCGTCGGCCACCACGATACCGGTGGAATCCTTGCCGATG
Source organism: Faecalibacterium sp. BIOML-A1 (assembly GCF_009679715.1). Classification (NCBI taxonomy): domain Bacteria; kingdom Bacillati; phylum Bacillota; class Clostridia; order Eubacteriales; family Oscillospiraceae; genus Faecalibacterium; species Faecalibacterium sp. BIOML-A1. The sequence goes on along the minus strand of NZ_WKZJ01000010.1, from coordinate 71,446 downwards.
TTGAACATGCCGATCTCGCGGCGCTCCAGAAAGTAGTGGGTGCCGAAGTTTGCCCACACATCGATGCCCTTGTCGATGGACACGGTCTCGTGCACCGGCATGCAGCCCAGCGTGACCATACGGTCCACATGGCTGTACACAGCAACGACCTCATCGGCCTTATACAGGCCGGTGATGAGCATTTCGTCCCGCATTTCCTCAGTGGTATAGCGCTTGAAATCCTTCTGGTTGCAGGAGTAGCGGATATCCATTCTGGACTCCTTCCTGCAATTAGCGCTGGATACGGCCGGAACCGTCGCCGCCAGCCAGCTTCTCGACCTCGGACACGGTCATCATGTTGTAGTCGCCCTCGATGGTGTGCTTCAGAGCAGAAGCAGCAACAGCGAACTCAACAGCATCCTGAGTGCTCTTGCCGTTCAGCAGAGCGTAGATCAGGCCGCCGCCGAAGGAGTCACCGCCGCCAACGCGGTCGATGATCTTCAGCTCGTACTTCTTGGAGAAGCAGTACTCATTGGAAGCAACATCGTACAGCATTGCGCTCCAGCCGTTCTCGGAAGCGTTGTGGCTCTCACGCAGGGTGATAGCGACCTTCTCGAAGTGGAACTTGTCAGCCAGCTGCTTTGCCACGCTCTTGTAGCCCTCGGCATTCAGCTTGCCGCCGTAGATATCGGTAGCCTCGGCCTCGATGCCGAACACGTCCTTTGCGTCCTCCTCGTTGGAGATGCACACGTCAACATACTGGCACAGATCGGTCATGGCAGCGCGGGCCTGCTCACGGGTCCACAGCTTGCCGCGGTAGTTCAGGTCGCAGCTGATCTTCACGCCGTGAGCCTTAGCAGCCTTGCAGGCCTCGCGGCAGATCTCGACGACATTCTCACCCAGAGCCGGGGTGATGCCGGTGAAGTGGAACCAGTCCACGCCCTCGAAGATCTTATCCCAATCAAAGTCGGAGGGCTGAGCCAGCTGGATGGCGCTGTTGGCACGGTCGTAGATGCAGACGGAACCACGCTGAGAAGCACCCTTCTCGTTGTAGTAGATGCCAACGCGATCGCCGCCGCGGGTGATCATGCTGGTGTCAACGCCGTAACGGCGCAGGCTGTTGACAGCGGCCTGACCGATTGCGTGTGCGGGGAGCTTAGTGACGAAAGCTGCGTCCAGACCGTAGTTGGCCAGAGAAACAGCAACGTTTGCCTCGCCGCCGCCGAAGCTGAACTCCAGGCTGTTAGCCTGAACGAAACGCTCGTAGTTGAACGGCTGCAGACGAACCATCAGTTCGCCAAAAGTAACGACTTTCATTGGTTATTCTCCTTTTATTTACAGGTGTTTATGACCTTCTGCTGCGGGGCATCCCCGGCGCAGCAGGGCTTTCACGGATAGGGGAGCCGGAGCTCAGGCCTGAACCAGGTGGAATGCGAAGCCGCCGATCTCGTCTGCAAAGTAGCAGGCGATGGTCTTGCCGTTCTTCACGACCTTGCTGTCCAGATCGAACTTGGCACCGCGCTGAGACAGGTGATAGATGGCACGATCCACGTTGTTGCAGCCGATGGCGATGTGGCCATTGGTGCCGCGGCCGACCTTCTTCATGATCTCGAACTCCTTGTTGCCGACGAAGATGCTGGAGTTGCCAGGAGCGACCTTCATGTTCAGCAGGCTGCCGATGAGGTTTGCCAACTTCATGGCCTCTTCCTCGTTCTCGGTGTTGATGCCAATGTGCATCAGCTTCAGGCCCAGCATGGTGTCAACAGCTTCCTTGCTCTGAGCGGTGATCTTTGCCCAGTCGCCAGCCTTGATCACGTCGCTCTTGCACATCCAGGTGCCGCCCACAGCGAAGATCTGGTCATAGCCCAGATAATCGTTGACGTTCTTTGCGTTGACACCGCCGGTGCACATCCAGCGTGCGCTCTTCAGGGCAGCGCCGATGTTCTTCAGCATGCCGACACCGCCGTTTGCCTCAGCGGGGAAGAACTTCAGGGCCTCGCAGCCCATGTTCATAGCCTGCTGCATCTCGCCTGCAGAGCAGGTGCCGGGCATCATGATGCCGCCCTTGTCGATAACGTGCTTGCAGACTTCGGGGTCGAAGCCGGGAGCAACGATGAAGGAAGCACCAGCTGCCATTGCACGGTCAGCCTGCTCGGTGGTCAGGACAGTGCCTGCGCCCAGCAGCATCTCGGGCATCTCCTCGTGGATCTTGCGGATGCACTCCTCAGCGCATGCGGTGCGGAAGGTGACCTCAGCTGCGGGCAGACCGCCGTCAGCCAGAGCCTTGCACAGGGGCAGGGCTTCATCAACGCTGTTAAAAGCGATAACAGGGATAATGCCGATCTGATAGACCTTTTCTACGATGGGATTCATAAATGCATTTCTCCTTTTAGTTTGAACTCTCTTGGTGCGCGTGGGCTGCCGTTTGGGCATGGTACACCCATCGTGCGCTTGTAATATTAGTATAAACGACGGAAACAAGTTTGGTAATGCTCAACAAGCACAATGTTTTGCATAAGAGCTTGTATACATTGCACAAAAATGACGAATGACCTGAAAAGCAGGGCCGTTTTGCCCCGGTTTGCTCAGATGCCGAGCCTGCCGAACAGCTCTGCAACGCCGTCGTGATCGCAGTCGGCTTCGCTCACAATGCTGCCAATGGCCTTGATCTGGGGCATTCCGTTGGCCATAACAGCGGCGATCCCTGCCTTTTCCAGCATGGCGCGGTCGTTCTCGCTGTCGCCCACGGCAAGGGTGTTCTCGTGGGGGATGCCCAGCAGGTCGGCCAGAGCCAGCAGGGCACTGCCCTTATCCACACCGGCAGCGGTCACTTCAATGTTATCCGGCGAACCCTGCACCACGGCCACGCCCGGGATAGCCTGAAACTTTGGCAGGGCAGCGGCGGTCTTTTCGGTGCTGTCGAAGAACATGCACAGTTTTTCGATCTCGTGCGCATGGCGGGACATCCAGCTCTCGATGCCGGGAATGACGGTAAAGCGGCCGTCGGTCAGGTTCTGCCGCGCCTCGGAGGAGAGAAAGTGGGCGGTGCGGGAGGTGAGCTTTGCAATGCCCTCCGGAGTCTTGATGGCAAGGCCGTCGCTGAATACGCTCAGCTCGCCATCGTACTGCTGAAACAGGTCAAAAGCTTCCCGTGCCACTTCTGTCGGCATCAGGCGGTGCAGCAGGCAGGCGGGTTCGCTGGTGTGGCGCTGGGCAGCGTTGGCATAGCGGCTGTGCACAGCACCCATGGGGTCATCGCCAAGGTCCCACACGGCGGCACCGTTGGAGGTGATGGCATACCGGATGCCGGGCAGCTTTGCCACAACAGGCGGCAGACTGGCCAGCGGGCGGCCTGTGGCGGGCACCACCACCACGCCATGCTCTACAGCGCGGGCAATGGCTTGACGGGTGGCAAGGGTGACCTCGTTGTTCCGGTTCAGCAGGGTGCCGTCCAGATCCAGCGCGGCAAGGCGGACAAGGGGAAAGCTTTGCAACATAATGACTCCTTTTATAATAGGTACGCTCAAAAACAGAGCGCAAGTTTACAACACTCTTTTTATTTTATCGCACCGGAAAGGTTTGCGCAAGATGGCGTGATGTGGTATAATCATATCTTATCACATTGAAAATATAGGAGAAATACCATGAATCCCAAACAATTGTGGAGCCGGCGCCGCCCGCACCTGTGGTTCCAGCTGTACTGGGTGGTGTATCTGATCTGGTTCTTCTGGCTGGATCTGACCATCAAAGATCCCAAATATATCATCCACGCCCCGCTTGATGACCGGATTCCCTTCAATGAGTGGTTCATCTTTCCGTATTGCAGCTGGTTTGTGCTGCTGGCTGGTGTGACGGCCCTGCTGTGGTGGTGCGACACCCAAAGCTACGATAAGCTCTGCCTGACCATGTTTTCCGGCATGACCTTCTGCCTGATCCTGTACATGCTGCTGCCCAACGGTCTGGATATCCGCCCCACAGTGGATGCGGTGGGCCGCAGCAACATTGCAATGAGCATCATGCAGCTGATCTGGAGGGCGGATGCCTCGGTCAATGTGTGCCCGTCCATCCATTGCCAAAGCTCGGCCTGCATGGCACTGGCGTTCAGCCACAGCAAGCTGGCAAAGGAGCGCCCGGCCCTGAAAATTCTGGCCTGGGTGTGGGCTGCACTGATCTGTGCGTCCACCGTGTTCACCAAGCAGCACTCCATCATTGATGTGGTGTGCGGTCTGGCCGTGGCCTTTGTGTGGGTGCCGGTGGTGTACCGTTCCGCTAAAAAGTAAACGCAGCAAAAGCCCTTCACCCGGAGGGCTTTTGTGCTGCCATGGGGCCTGTCTTGACAAAACAGAGAAAAATGTTGGCGATTTTTAGTTGCAGCCACACTTGACAGCCGCCCTGTGGTTGGGTAATATGGTCTTGATAACTTCAATACTAGTATATCAATTTTTGCTTTACACCGGAGGTTGAAGGGAGAGAGACCACATGCCATTACTGAGTGCGCGCGAAACGGCATACCAGACGATCCGCAGCCGGATCATTACGATGGAGCTGAAGCCCGGTGATCCGCTGAATGACCGGGAGCTGGCCGAAGAGCTGGGCATCAGCCGTACGCCCATGCGGGAGGCTTTGCTGATGCTCAATCTGGCCCGCATGGTGGACATCAAACCGCAGAGCGGCACCCATGTGGCACCCATCAACCTGAAGTTGATGGAGATGGAGCAGTTTGCCCGCTATACACTGGAAAAAGAGATCCTGAACCGGCTGCGCGGCCGTGTGACACCCCGGCAGGAGGAAGAATACCGCAGCAACATTGAGACATACCGTGTGCTGGAAGCGGATATGAGCCAGCCGGACCGCACTGCCCGTATGCTGGAGCTGGATAATGCATTCCACCGCAAATCCTTTGAGTTGTGCGGCATGGAAGCTCACTACGACCACATGCTGGCCAGCCTGCAGCATGTGGAGCGCATCCGCAAGTTCAGCCTGCAGACCGAGGAAAACAAGTCGGTCTGCTCCTCGCACACGGCAATTCTGGAAGCACTGCTGCACGGCAGCACGGACGACGTGAGCGAAGCGCTGGAAAGCCACCTGAGCCGGTATAAGCAGTCGGTGGCGCAGGCCCGCAGCGTCCACCCGGAATATTTTATTGATGAATAAACTTGAGGGAGAAACCGTTGGAAGAGGGCAGGTTCCTCTTTTTTGCATAAAATATAAAAAAATTGAATTACTTGAATCACGTTATTGACCAAAACAGCGTTTTGCGGTAAAATCGAGGTACAATCGGCATGGTATCATGCCGGTTCCCGACGCAGTGTGCCGTGGGGCGCGGCTGTGCGATCCCTTTACAGAATAAGGAGGTCTTAAGCAATGAAGGCCAAACGATTGATAGCTCTTGCACTGGCAGCAGTGTTCATGCTCAGCGCGGCAGCAACGCCGGTGTTTGCCGCAGCAGCTCTGCCGCAGGAAAATGCAGCGCTGGAGCAGCAGAATGATATGGTTTCCATCCGGCTCAAAGCCACGGGCGACCTTGTTTATGGCTCCAACTACAAGCTGGAGGTGCAGACCAACCCTGCCGATACCCAGTATATCGGTGTTGTGGTGGGCGTTGGCGGCGAAGCGAATGGCTATGTGACGCTGGTGCTGTCGGATAAGATCCGCACGCTGCTCAAGATGATCCCGCTGCCCAAGAAGATGTCCAAGACACCGGATCAGGCAGAGGAGTTCAATGTGTACAGCTACCTCAAGCAGCTGATCGACGGCAACGATGTCAGCGTGCTGCTGCGGGTGGCCGATGAGGCCGTCTCGGTGATGGATGTACTGCACTTCTATGTGCCTACCATCGATCAGGTGTCCAACGGCCTGCGCCTTGCGCTGAACCTAATCCGCAAGTATCTGCCGGAGGGCGCGTTCAGCCGCATTTATCTGGACGAGCAGCCGGTGGATGCCGGCAACTATGTGGCCGGTGCACTGGCGCTGGAAAGCAGCGATATGAACACCGCAGGCTTTGCCATGTTCAAGATCAAGCCCAAGACAAACGGCGTGCGCATGTACTGGGCACAGCAGGCCGAAAAGCCCATGACCGCCGAAGAGCTGCAGAGCTTCAATGAAGCGGCTGTGCTGGAAGTGGATGGTCAGGTAGTGCCCACCGATAAGATCCGCTACAGCTACAAGAAGTCCGGCTGGGGCAGTGATGCCACCAGCGAGCTGCCCACAGAGCCGGGCACCTATGTGCAGACGGCAGAGATCGGCGGCAATTACTCCTGCAGCAAGATCAGCCGCAACATCACCGTAAAGTGATGTCGTAAAGCAAAAACAAGACCCCGCACCAGAAGGTGCGGGGTCTTGCTGTATCTTATGAGAAAAACGGGATCACATGCGGAAATGGAAGCCCCAGCCGCCGCAGCAGCAGTTGCAAAGCAGGTTCAGCAGGATCATGCTCCAGCACCACTGCATCAGGCCGCCGGGGCTGGTGTAGGTGGCCTGTGTGGTGCGGTAGGTCTGGCCGGGGTTCTGCATCCGGCGCAGGTGCATCTGGTACTCGGTGTTGCCCGGGTCCAGCTGCACGGCACGGCGGGCATCCTGCAGCGCATCGATGCGGTTGCCCAAGCCCTGATTTGCGAGGGAGGACAGATAATACCACCGGGCATTGCGGCCGGTCATGCCGTCCAGCACGCGGCGGGCCTCCGCATAGCGGCCATTGGCCACAAAGTTGCGGGCGGCCTGCATCTCCGGGCTGTCGGAGCCGGAATAGCTTGCGCCCTGCTGGCCGTAACCCTGCTGGTAGCCGCCAAAGCCAAACCCGAAACCGAACGGGTCAAAGCCATCGAATCCGTCAAAACCGCCGTAACCGTTCTGATAACCCTGCTGCTGGTAGTTCTGCTGGCCGTAACCCTGTTGTTGGTAGCTGCCGTAGGGATTTCCGCCCATCTGGGGGCCGGTCTCGCCCTTGGTAATGGCATCGTAAGCCGCCTGCACTTCCTTGAAGTGCTCCTCGGCGGTAGGATCGTTGGGGTTCAGGTCCGGGTGCCAGCGCTTGCACTTGGCGCGGTATGCTTTTTTGATCTCGTCATCGCTTGCGCCGCGCGAAACGCCCAGCACCTCATAGGGGTCTCTCATGGATATACTTCCTCACGTCTCATTTCGCGCAGCCACAGTGCCGCGCAATGTTTATAGTCTACCGTATTGCCGTGGAAAAATCAAGACAAAGCCGCCATTCAGCCACGGCTGCGGGCCTGCTTGGCTGTTTTGCAGTTGTATTTGAGCCATACGCCGGAGTAAAGGATGTTGCGCAGCAGGTCTGCGTCCTCCACGCAGGGCAGGCGTTCAAAGCTCTGGGCACACTGCGCCAGCAGCAGCTCAAAGATCTCTTTCATCTCTTCCTCATAGCCGGGCTGCTGACTGAGTGCTTTCAGCGGATTGTAGACCCCCTTGCGCTGGTCGTGCTCCAGATCGTCATAGGCATCCAGCAGGTAGATGAACTTGCCCAGATGGAAGCCGATGCTGCGCAGCTCCGGTGACCAGTGATCCTGCCGGTAGTCGAACAGCTCTGCCATCAGCTCGCCAAAGCAGCCGGACACGGCATCCAGATCTTCGCTCCCGGCAGCTTCATATTCTGCCAGCCTGTCCAGACAGGTGCGGATGGCGCTGCACTGACGGGGCCAGCGGCTCTCAGCAGCCTGCTTACAGCCGGTAAGCAGCTTTTCATATCCAAGGCCCAGCAGGCTGCGGTCGTCCTTCCACTTATCCTCGGCGTTGTAGTAGTGCAAGGCTACGCTCAGATCTGCACAGTAATCGGTGGGGGAGGCCGCCCGCCATTCCACACCGCCCAAGGGGTGGATGGGGCACCGGTCGTGGCCGGAAGAAGCTTCGGTCTCGCCCTCGTACAGGCTGCACAGCAGCAGGTTCAGGAAGGTGAGGTCATAGCTCAGCGTAAAGCGGCCCCGCAGGCCGTGCAGTGCGTCGATGCGGCGGCACAGCCCGCAGTAGGCGGTGCGGTATCGCTTTTGTGCTTCGTCCGAAAGCGCGGCCTGATTGGGCACAACATAACCAAACATGGCCGCTCAGCTCTTTTTGATGAACTGGGTGCCGCAGCGCGGGCAGGAGATCTGGATGCGGCCGCGGCCACGGGGCACACGCAGCTTCTGGCGGCACTTGGGGCAGCGGTAGTAGTGGTAGAGCTTGCGGTTGGCCCACTGATCCTTCAGACCGCGGAACTTACGGTCTACGCGGTCCTTCAGGGCATAGTACTGGTAGTTCTCCTCCGTGCGCTTGGAAATGTTGCGGCTGAGCGAGCGGTAGTAGCACAACACCAGCAGCACCAGACCCAGCCATGTGAACAGGCTGAAGCGGGTGAGCAGCGAGATCAGCAGCAGCACGATGGACGCGATGCTCAAAAACTGGTTCAGGCCATCGGTACCGTAGCGGCCGATCATAAACTGACGGAATTTTTCTCTCATAACTCCTGCATCCTTTGTTTTGGAATCAAAGCGGGCGTGCCCGCCGTTATTTTACAATTCTTAGGATACCAGTCAACCATGATGAAATTTTGAACAGAGTGCAAATCTATCATGAAGGGACGAAAATTAAGCTTCCCGGCAACGGATGGTCACCACGGCATCGGTATCCAGCGCACCTTCCATGCGGCAGTGCAGCACGGCACGGCCCGCTTCGCCGGTGGTGGCAAGGTAGGTGCCCGCCATGCCGCCGCGCAGCGGCACCACGCTGGGACCAATGATCTTCAGCGGGCCGTCCACGCTCAGCTGAACGGCTTCGCCGCAGTAGGGCAGCAGGCTGCCGTTCTGGTCGATGGCGCGCAGGCTGACAGCGGCACAGTCCCAGGTGGGGCCGTCGGTGAGGATGGGGTTGTGCACGGTGCATTCCAGCCGGACGCTCTGCACCGGTTCCCGCACCACGGTGCGCACGGCGCGGCCATGCCACACGGCTTCAAAACGGTAGGCTGCGCACGGTGTGCCCAGCACGCCGATGTATTTGTAATACATGCGGGCTACCTCGTTCCAGCTCAGCCGCAGCGAAAGCATCCGCGCCTTGGAAAGCGGCGAAAGCTCCATGGCATCCCGGCGCATCTCGTTCAGGATAGCGGCTGTCATCTGGGCGGAGGCCTGGTCCATGCCCTCGTACTTTTCCAACAAAGAACCCACAAAATCGTTGATCTCAATGGGCGGATGCGTCATGGCGGCAAAACGGCCGTGCCGGTCAGGCGTGAACTCGGCAATGTAGTCGTTGCCGCGGTACAGCCGCACGCTTTCGGCGTTGGTGAACACCCAGCAGGCTGTGGGAACGCCGCCGGGCAGGTCGCCCAGTGCCATGCCGGAAGAGACTTTCAGCACGATGTCCGAGGGGGAACGCGGCGTTTTCTGGCTTGCATATACCGCCGCCGAAAGCTTCGGGTTGCGGAACATATCCATCACACCGTGGTAGCAGATGCGGTCGCCGCTGCCAAATTCCCGGTGGGTGTTGTAATCGGCCATGCACCAGCCAAAGCTGCCGGCCACACCCTGCTGCGCAATGGAATCGTTGATCCCGGCGGCATAGCGCAGAGCCTGCACCAGCCGGTGGGTCTCGTCGTCAAAGGGCTTGGTGGGCAGCTGCTGCCCGCCGAACTCGCTGATGAGGTAGCCCTTGCGGGGATCGGAAGTCACCGCGGCGCGGGCTTCACAGGCGGCACCGCGCCCACGGTAAGAGTAATCGTTGTAGGCGTAAACATCCTCCAGCAGCTGGCTCTTGCGGTGGTTCCGCGCGCCTGCCGTGGGGCGGGTGGGGTCCAGCCGGTGGATGGCCTCGTTGGTGCGCTTATAAAACGCTTCGTCGTCGGCGCTGCCGTTCACACGGGCACCCCACAAAAAGATGCTGGGGTGGTTGCGGCACTGGCATACCATTTCGCGGCAGTTCTGCAAGGCCTGCGCCTTCCAGCTCTCGTCGCCGATGTACCGCCAGCCGGGCATCTCGGTGAACACCAACAGGCCCAGCTCATCGCAGGCATCCAGAAACGCCGGGCTCTGGGGGGAATGGCTGGTGCGCACTGCGTTGCAGCCAAGGTCTTTTTTCAGGATCTGAGCATCCAGCCGCTGGATGCTGTCCGGCATGGCATAGCCCTGATAGGCGTAGCTCTGGTGGCGGTTCAGGCCCCGCAGCTCCACGCGTTGACCGTTCAGGTACAGCCCGCCTGCCACGAACTGCACGGTGCGGAAGCCGAAGCGGATGGTCTTTTCGTCCAGCACACGGTCCGGCAGACCGGCAGAGCCGGGGCGGATCAGCTGTACGGTGAGGGTGTACAGGGTGGGATGCTCGATGCTCCACGGGTGCACACCGTTCAGCACGCCGGTGATGGGCAGGGAAAGCTCGCCGCTGTAGGCGGCGCGGCTGCCGGAAGGGCTGCGGATCTCGGCCTGCAGTGTGCAGCCCACCGTCTCACCCACGGTGGAGGTATAGATGCGGAAATCGCCCTCGGCCTTTGCCTCGATGAACACATCCCGCAGGTAAGCGGGCTCCTTGATGTCCAGACTGACGGCACGGTAGATGCCGCCGTAGGTCAGGTGATCGATCTGCCCGCCAAAGGGAGGAATGTTCAGATCCTCGCGGCTGTCGCAGCGCACAGCCACCACGTTTTTCTGACCCAGATGCAAAGCGCTGGTCAGATCTACCGTGAAGGCGGTGTAGCCGCAGGCGTGGTGGAACAGCCGCCGCCCGTTGCAGAACACGGTCGCGTCATGGGCAACGGCACCAAAGGTGAGCAGAACAGTGCGGCCTGCCCACTCTCTGGGTGCAAAAAACTCCCGCCGGTAGCCGCACAGGTACTGGTATTCATTTTCGTTGCAGTAATTGTAGGGCAGCACCCGCACAGTGTGGGGGATGCGCACCGGTTCCAGTTCCAGTCCGCACTCCGGCCGCACCAGTGCCGGGTCGAACCGGGGCGTGAACAGCCAGCCTTCGTTCCAATCGTAGTGTTCCATACAAGGGTCTCCATCCTGCTAAAATCACTTTACATCTTATAGTAACACAAACTTATGAACGAAAAAAGAAGCGGAAGGCGCTTTGAAAAAGGTTTTTTGCTGTTTTTGGCACGAAATGGCGTGGACTGCAAAGAAAAAGAGGCTCAGAGCAGCTTGCGGACTGTTCTGAGCCTCTGGATCAGAAATTGATTTTCCGATCAGCGGATAAAATTGGTCATGGGGCGCTTGGGGTTCTGCGGGTGTTCAAAGCCTGCGGCCCTGCCTGCTTCGATGCAGTGCAGCAGCCATGCCATGTTGCGGCCCAGCTCCTGCATTACAGCGCAGCCCTCGGCATCCTGCAGCACCTGCTCGGCATTGGAGCCGTGCACCATGGCCCAGTAGGAGCCGTTCACCAGCGGCATGTGGAAGAACTGCGGGTACTTTACCAGCTGGTCCAGCGTGGTGGTGGTGCCGGCGCGGCGTGCCGAGCAGCAGATGGCGGCGGGCTTGTAGGCCAGATATCTGCCGCCCGCGTAGGCAAGGCGGTCCATGAAGCTGGTCATGTTGCCGGATGCGGATGCATAGTGCACCGGGCTGCCGAACACGAAGCCATCGGCAGTTTTGGCCTTCTCGATGGCCTCGTTGACCACGCCGCCAAACACGCAGCCGTTGCCTGCGGCACAGCCGCCGCAGCCGATGCAGCCGCCCACGGGTTTGCCGCCGACATGCAGGATCTCGGTGTCCACACCGGCATCGTTCAGTTCCTTTGCAATGAGCGAAAGGGCGGTATAGGTGCAGCCTTTTTCGTGCGGGCTGCCGTTGATGAGCAGAACTTTCATGGGAATACTCTCCTTTTATGCCAGAATGCGCCGCAAAAGCCCGGCGCTGCCGGTTTTATTGTAGCACAAACCGCCAGACGGCGCAACGCGCGGCCCTTGACAAGAATATGCAGTTGGGTGATAATAAAGTGATACAAAAAACGTGTTTGCAGCCACATCTTCCGGCTGCAAGGAGGAGGAAAGAGAACATGCGCGTGATCGCAGGAGAAGCCCGGGGCCGCAGTCTGGAGGCCCTGCCGGGGACCGACGTGACCCGGCCCACCCTTTCGCAGGTAAAGGAGGCGATGTTCAGCATCGTCCAGTTCGACCTGCCCGGCGCACGGGTGCTGGACCTGTATGCGGGCAGCGGCCAGCTTGGCATTGAAGCACTGAGCCGCGGCGCGGCGCGCTGCGTGTTTCTGGACGAGAACCGCGAGGCGGTGAACATCATCATGCGCAACTGCAAGGCCTGCGGCGTGTTCGACCGCAGCCGCGTCAATATCGGCGAGGCTGCGCGGTATCTTTCCGCCTGCCGCGAGCAGTTCGACATCGTACTGCTGGACCCGCCCTTCCGCAATGGTACACTGGAAAAGATCCTGCCTGCGGTGGATAAATGCACCGCGCCCGGCGGCATCGTGCTGTGCGAGAGCGAGACCGGCATCGTGCTGCCGGCCGAGGCTGGTGGCCTGACCCTGAAAAAACAGTACAAGTACGGCAGGGTGCTGCTGTGGAAATACACAAAGCCCATGCAGAACACAGACCCTGCCGAGAACGAACCGAAGGGAGAAGCACTATGAACGTGAACGAACTTTTGGATACCATTGAGGATGCTCTGGAGGAAGGGGCCAATGTGCCCCTTTCCGGCGGCAAAAAGATCGTGGATGTGGAGCAGATCCGGGATTATCTGGACGAGATCCGCGCAAACCTGCCCGGCGAGCTGCGGCAGGCCCAGCAGATCGTGAACGACCGCGCTCAGATCGTGGAGACGGCCAACGCACAGGCGCAGGCCATTGTGAAAAAGGCTGAGGAGCGGGCGCGCATTCTGGTGAGCGAAGCCGAGATCGTGAAGGCTGCACAGCAGCGCGCCGGGGAAATCACCACTGCAGCCCAGAACGAGGCCCGCACCCTGCGCCAGACCGTGACCGACTATTGCGACAACATGCTCAAGAACACCGAGGAAACAATGGTGGAAAATGCGGCACAGGTAAAGAATGTGCGCGCAAATCTGCGCCAGAACGCCAAGAAAAACGGCTGAAGACAGCCTTTTTCACACACAAATTACACATACGGCAAAAACCAAAGTTCCTGCAGGCAGAAATGACGGCCGACAGGGACTTTTTTTGTTGCATTTTGCGGCAAAAACGGGAGCACAAACCCTTGCAATCAGGGGCCTGATTTGTTAAAATAAAACTGTGTTATCGGGTAAAAGTGTGCGCTGTGTGCACAGTGCCCGGAACACGGAAAGCTTATGAACTGAGAAAGGAGGCCGCAGCGATGGAACTTGAAACACAAGCAGCCTTTGACCCGGCCTCGTTTGAGCATATCCCCGTTCTGCTGAACGAGTGTCTGGAGGGGCTTGCCATTGATCCGGCCGGCACCTACCTTGACGGCACTGCAGGCGGCGCGGGACATTCCCGCCAGATCGCCTTGCGGCTGGATGCAGAAAAGGGCGGCAGGCTGATCTCGCTGGATCAGGACCCGGACGCGGTGCAGACCGCGCGTGCCCGCCTTGCGGGCCTGCCTGCCACGGTGGTGCAGATCAACTTCCGCTATGCCGGACAAGCTCTGGAAAGCCTTGGCATCGACAAGGTCAACGGCGCGCTGCTGGATCTGGGCGTTTCCAGCCATCAGCTGGACGATGCGGCCCGCGGCTTTTCCTACCGTGCGGATGCACCGCTGGACATGCGGATGAGCCAGCAGGGCGAAACGGCAGCGGACCTTGTGAACACCGAGAGCCGCGAAGAGCTGGCACGCATTCTGCGGGATTACGGCGAAGAACCTTTCGCATGGCAGATCGCGGGCAGGATCGTGGAGGCAAGGGAGAATTCTCCCATCGAAACGACCCTGCAGCTGGCAGACATCGTGGCCAGCGCCATGCCCCCGGCGGAACGCCGCAAAAACAAGAACCCTTCCCGCCGCACCTTTCAGGCGCTGCGCATTGCAGTGAACCATGAACTGGATGCGCTGGAAGAAGGCTTGGATACCATTTTTGATCACCTTGCACCGGGCGGCCGGCTGTGCGTGATCACCTTCCACTCGCTGGAGGACCGGCTGGTGAAGAACAAATTTCGCCGCTGGTCCACCGCGTGCACCTGCCCGCCGGAGTTTCCGGTGTGCGTATGCGGCGGCAAAGCCAAAGCGAAGCTGATCACCCGCAAACCCATTGAAGCAAACAGTCAGGAATTGGAAGAGAACCGGCGCAGCCGGTCCGCCCACCTGAGAGTTTTGGAAAAATGCTGAACGGCAGAAGCCGTTGTGTGAGGAGGAGAGCAAACCATGGGTCAGGCAGCATATGATTATAACGCGGTACGCCGCAGAAAAGCCCCGCAGACACAGCGCAAGGCAGATCTGCGGGTAGCAAAGGGCGGCAAGCGTCGGCTTTCGCCGCTGCAGGCAGCGGTGCACAACGCCATGCATCTGGTAGCAGCAGCACTGCTGGTGGGGTTTGCCATCAGCCTGCTGTGGAGCGAGTCCAAGCTGGTGGAGCTGAACGACCAGATTCAGGACGCAAAGGCTCAGCTGGTCAGTGAGCAGAGCCAGTATACTTACTATAACAGCACCCTGAACAGCAAGACCAACATCACCAGCGTGGAAGAGACGGCCGGCAGGCTGGGCCTGATGAAAATTGATCAGAGCCAGATCACCTACATCCGTTTGGGCGAGAGCGACACGCTGGAGCGCACCCAGTCCGCTGTGCGGCAGTGGACCGACTTTATCTACAACGGTGCCGTGAACATTCTTGGCACTGTAAAGTGAACCAAATATGGGAAAGCGTGCGGCAGCGCACGCTTTTTCGGTTTATACACCCTGTTTGCAGGGCAGTTCCAAATTTGACAAAAGCGCGGCAGAAGGCAGCAAATGCCCGCTGCCGCAGGAGCATACCATGTCGAAATTCTTCCGAAAATTCATCAAAAAAATAAAAGGCCCCTGGCCGGAAACCAGCACCGGTGCCCGCATGAACCCCAGAACCAGTCTGATCTGCGGCGGTCTGGCCCTTGTGGTCATGGGCCTTGCTGCGGCCCGTGTGACCTACAGCCTGTATGATATCCAGATCAAAAACGGTGACACCTACCGCCAGCTGGCCGCAAAGCAGCAGCTGCTGGATACCACCATCAAGGCCACCCGCGGCGAGATCTACGATACCTCCGGTATCACGCTGGCCTCCACCAGCGTGGTGTGGACCATCTGGGCCGACCCGGACAACAGCAAAATCTTATATACCACCACCGGCAAGGATGAGGAGACGGTGCGCACGCTGGACACGGCCATGTGCGCCGAGGTCAGCCGGGAACTGACCCTGCGCCTGCTTTCCGGCGACGGTGAAAGTCTGGACGCGGTGGACACTTCCTCGGAAGCGTACCAGACCCAGTACCAGAAGGTTTACGATGCACTTTCCAAGATGGACACCAAGTATCAGGTGCTGGCCACCAAGGTGAACAACGCTGTCAAGCTGTCCATCGAATCCTACGTTTCCCAGTTCAACAAGGCACACAAGCGTGCCACTGAGACCTCCCGCAAGGGCAACATCTCGGTCGGCAGCGAGAAGAGCTTCCAGCGCAATTACCCCTACGGAGCGTTTGCAGCGGCAGTGCTGGGCTTTACCGACGCGGACGGCATTGGTACTTACGGTCTGGAAAAATCCTATCAGTCCACGCTGGCCGGTGTGGATGGCCGCACCATTACCCAGCGCAATGCCTACGGCAACGCCATTGCGGACGAAAATGCCACCACCTTTGCAGCCAAGGATGGCTCCAATCTGGTGCTTTCGCTGGATGTGAATGTGCAGGAGATCGTGGAACGGTATCTGAACGAAGCCATTGCAGCCAACACGGTGGAGAACCGCGGCTGCGCCATCGTGATGAACGTCAAGACCGGTGCCATCCTTGCCATGGCTTCCAAGCCGGATTTTGACCCCAACGACCCGCTGGACTACAGCGCAAATCTGGATTACCTCAACGAGCTGGTGCGCGCTGAGCCGGAGCTGTACGGCATCTACAAAAAGGATGAGAACGGCAACGAGCTGAAGGACGCAAACGGCAACCGCATTCTGGACGAGGAGGGCGATTACTCCGGCTACTTCCGCGATATCCAGTGGAAAAACAAGGCCATCACCGAGTTGTACTACCCCGGCAGTGTGTTCAAGGTGATCACCTCGGCCATGGGCGTGGACTCCGGACTTGCAAACATCAACACCACCTTTACCTGCGCCGGTGCTTACGGCGTGGCAAAGGAGACCTACCACTGCGCAGGCCACAAAGCCCACGGCACCATCACACTGGCCGAAGCACTGCGCCAGAGCTGCAATATCTACTATATCCAGCTGGGCCAGCGCGTTGGCTCCCAGACCTTCTATAACTACTTCGATGCCTTTGGCTTTACCAGCCGCACCGGCGTGGACCTGCCCAGTGAGACGGGCTTCATGCAGTATTATAAGGCCAACCAGCTGGGCGAAGTGCAGCTGGCTTCCTCGGCCTTTGGTCAGGCAATGGCCATCACCCCGCTGCAGATGTGCACCGCTGTGGCCGCAGCCGTCAACGGCGGCTATCTGGTCACGCCCCATGTGGTGGATAAGATCACCGATGCAAATGGCAACGTGATCGAGGAGATCGGTGCCAATGTGCGCCGTCAGGTCATCAGCGAGAGCACCAGCAATGTGATCCGCCAGATCATGGAATATGAGGTGGGCGCCGGTACCGGCGGCGGCAAGTATGCCTATGTGTCCGGCTACCGTATCGGCGGCAAGTCCGGCACTTCCGAACAGTTGAACATGAATCGCCGTGCCGACGGTGACTACAAGAAGGTGGCATCCTTTGCCGCTGTCCTGCCCGCCGACGACCCGGAGATCATCGTCTATGTGATGCTGGATGACCCCAACAACGCCAGAACGGACTACTCGTCCCTGCTGGCAGCGCCCGTTGTGGGCAACATCATCAGCGAGATCGCACCCTACCTTGGCATTGCCGCCGACGGCGAGGATCGCAGCCAGACTGTGGTCACTGTGCCGAATCTGGTGGGCACCGAGTGGAGCAGTGCGCAGGTGCAGCTGAACATCAAGGGCCTCAGGCATCAGCTGGCCGAAAGCACCACCAGTCAGGCGGCAGCAGCTGTCACCTACCAGTATCCGCACGCGGGTGCAAAGGTGGCCTACGGCACCACCGTGTACCTGTATACCGATACCTATGAGGGCAGCCATACCGATGTGCCGGATGTGACCGGCAAGAGCGCGGACTTTGCCCGCCAGATGCTGTCTGCCGCCGGATTGAACTGTGTGGTGGAGGGCAATGCGAACGGCACCGTGCAGGCCCAGAGTGCAGACCCCGGTTCCAGTGTGCAGCGCGGCACCGTCGTGACCATTACCTGTGGGTAACAAGAACCCTCTCAGGCGCTTGCGCGCCAGCTCTCCCGAAGGGCGAGCTTTATGAGTGGGCACGGTAAAGTGAATCTTCTGAAGAACGGCACTTTATCGTAAGATGCAAAAGAGCTCCCCTTTCGGGGGAGCTGGCAATGCCGCAGGCATTGACTGAGAGGGTTTTACAAGATAAAAGAGAGGGGACATGAACAATGGAAAAAATTTCTGCAAGCAAGCTTCTGGCAGGGCTGGTGCCCGCAGACTTCATCCGGGAAGAGGTGCAGGTGGAACTGGTGACCACCGACAGCCGCGAGGTGCGGCCCGGCTGCATTTTTGTAGCGTTCCCGGGTGAAAAATTTGATGGCCACGATTTTGCGGCCAAAGCACTGGAGAACGGTGCTGTTTATGTGGTGGTGAACCACCCGGTGGAGGGCGTGCCTGCGGAAAAGGCCATCCTCTGCCCGGACAGCTACCACGCCATGATGGTGATGGGTGCGAACTACCGCAGCCAGTATCACCCCAAGATGGTGGGTGTGACCGGCAGCGTGGGCAAGACCACCACCAAGCAGATGACCTACGCCGCCCTTGCAGGCTTTGGCGAGACCATCAAGACCGAGGGCAACCAGAACAATGAACTGGGCATGCCCCGCACCCTGATGCGGCTGGAAAGCAGCACTGAGTATGCCGTGATCGAGATGGGCATGAGCCATGCGGGCGAGATCGACCGTCTGGCCCGGGCCGCACGCCCGGATGTGGGCATCATTACCTGCATCGGTGTGTCCCACATCGGCAATCTGGGTAGTCAGGAGAACATCTGCAAGGCAAAGCTGGAGATCTGCAACGGCCTGCCGGAGGGTGCACCGCTGGTGCTGAACTATGATGATAAGTTCCTGCGCGCCGCAAAGCTGCCCGCCCACGTGAAGCCGGTATGGTTCAGTCTGGCAGATGAGAACGCTGATGTGTGTGCACTGTCCATCCGGCAGGAAGAGGACGGCATGAGCTTTGTGCTGGAAGATCAGGAAGAGGGCACCTTTGTGGTCAAGATCCCGGCCATGGGCAAGCACAATGTGGCAAACGCTCTGGCTGCCTACTGCGCCGCCACCCGCTTGGGCTGCGACCCGCGCGGTGTCATCAAGGGGCTTTCCAATTTTGAGCAGACCGGCCGTCGCCAGAAGGTGGTGCACAGCAAGGGCGTTACCGTCATTGAGGATTGCTACAATGCAAACCCCGACAGCATGAAGGCCGCGCTTGCCATGTTCAAGGAATTCCCCTGCAAGCGCCGCTTTGCCCTGCTGGGCGATATGCTGGAGCTGGGCGAGCTGTCCCGCGAAGCTCACGAGGAGCTGGGCCGTCTGGCTGCGGAGAGTGATCTGTACTGCCTTGTGACCTACGGCGAAAACGCAAAGCGCACGGCTGTGGTGGCTGCAGCCAAGGGGGTCAAGACCCTCCATGCCAACAACTACCGCGAGGCAGCGGATGCTCTGCTGAACCGGATAGAGCCGGGCGATGCCCTGCTGGTGAAGGCAAGCCGCGGCATGGCGCTGGAAAAAGTGCTGGAAATTTTCTACGCAGAGCAGAAAGATGCCGAAGAATAACCCTTTGGCATGAATTTGGAGATTGAAAAATGATTCGTTTCGCCTTGGTCGTCGCGTCGGTGCTGGGTTTTGTGCTGACTGCGGCGCTCGGCAATATGATGGTGCCGCTTCTGCGGGAGCTGCAGCGTGCGGCACGCGGCACACAGCCGGACAGCGATGCCCCGGACAGCCCGGTGCCTACCATGGGCGGGCTGTGCCTGATGGTGGGCACCCTTGCCGCTGTGGGCGTGGGCTGGCTGGCCGCATGTGCTGCACAGCCTTCCCTGCTTGGCAGCGACCGGCAGATGACCTCCCGCCTGCTCATTGCACTGCTGGGGTCGCTGGCCTTTGGCGCAGTGGGGCTGGCCGATGATCTGGCCCGCATCCGCAGCCGCTACCCGGACGGTTTGGGCCTTGGCCTGCGCCGCACACAGCGCCTTGCACTGGAATGCATCGCTGCAGCGCTGGTGCTGGGCCTGCTGGCACTGAACGGGTGCTTGCCCACAGGGCTGATCCTGCCGGGAGCAGGCTATGTGGAATGTGCGCTGGCACCGCTGCTGTGGGCTGTGCTGCTGGTGGCGATGGCCGAGGCGGCCCGCGTGGCCGACGGTGCCGACGGCACGGTGTGCGGCGCGGCCTTTGTAGCTATGCTGGGCCTGATGATGCTGGAAACGCAGCTGGGCTGGTTCCCGCTGGCAGTATTCCCGGCGGCACTGGCCGGTGCACTGATGGCCTTTCTGCTGTGGGATTTTCCACCGGCGAAGCTGCACCCCGGCCGGTGCGGCTGCTTGTATGCAGCGGGAGCCATTGGCTGCATTCCGCTGTGCATTGGCTACGCAGAGCTGAGCATCCCGCTGGCACTGCCCTTCTGGGTGGAGGGCGGCATGGTGTTGCTGCAGGTCCTGTTCTGCCGCTGGAAGGGCAGGCCGCTGTTTGCGGCGGCACCGCTGCACCGCTGGCTGGAAAAGCGCGGCATGAGTGCAGTGAATATTTTTTACAGCCTGTGCGCACTGAGCGTGTGCGGGCTGGCGCTGGCCGTGCGTCTGGCACGCTGGGCCTGAGCGCCTGATTCTGAAAATAAGGGGGCGTGGCAATGGCAGCCACCCGCAGACAACATAAAAACCAAAAAGAAAGCGCATGGGTGCCGCCGCTGCAGCGGGACCCGGGACCATGGAACCGGCTGCTGCTCAACTGGCTGGCAACGCTGGCCATTATCATGGTGTTTGGCCTTGTAATGCTGTACAGCGCAAGCTACACCACCGGCTACCTGCGCATGGGCGACAGCCTGCACTACATCAAGCAGCAGGCTATCTGCATGGCCATTGGCATTGGCTGTATGGTAGTCATGAGCTATGTGGATCACCGCTTCCTGCGCTGGGCGAGCAAGCCGCTGTACTGGGTGGTGCTGGCCATGCTGGCCGTCACGCTGACCTTTGCACCGCTGAACGGCTGCCGCCGCTGGATCCGTCTGGGCGGCCTGACTCTGCAAACCTCTGAGGTGGCAAAGTTTGAGATGATCCTGCTCTCGTCCCATCTGGCGGCAAGTGCGCCGCAGATCGGCCGGTTCAGCCCGTCGCTGAGAGAAAAAATCAAGCCAAAGGATTGGCTGTTCATCCGCATCGTAAGGCAGCTGATCGTGCCGGTGCTGCCGCTGGTGCCGGTGGTGTTGCTGCTGTTTTTAGAGCCGCACATGTCCGGCATCCTGCTGACCACCGCCATCGTGGGCACCATCCTCATGCTGACCGGCTGCGGCGGTGTATTGACATGGTGCGGGGCCGCAGCGGCGGCTCTGCTGCTGAAACCGGCCCTGACGCTGGTGGAATCCATTGGCTATCTGCAGGACCGCCTGAACACATGGTCCGATGATCTGGAAGCGCTGAACGACCAGACCAAGCAGAGCTTGTACGCCATCGGCTCCGGTGGACTGAAGGGCCTTGGCCTTGGCAACAGCGTGGAAAAGCAGCTCTGGCTGCCGGAAAGCACCAACGACTTCATCTTCAGTGTGGTGTGCGAAGAGTTGGGCTTCATCGGTGCGGTGCTCATCATCGTGCTGTTCATACTGCTCATAGCGCAGGGCCTGATGATCGCCTATAAGGCCGAGAACCAGTTCTGCACCATGGTGGGAATTGGCATTATGGCGCAGATCGCTTGGCAGGTGTTCTGCAACATCGCCGTGGTCACCAACACCATCCCGAATACCGGCATCAGCCTTCCGTTTTTCTCGTCCGGCGGCACCAGTCTGATCTTGCTGCTGGCAGAAATGGGCGTGATGGTGAACATTGGGCGCAACGGAGAGCGGGCGGCGCAGCAGAGGGCAGCGGCCCACGCACAGCGGCAGGCTGCAAAGGCTCAGCGTGATGCGGAGCTGAAGGACCGTACCATCAATCTGGACGATGCCCGCCGTGCGCGCAATGAACTGTAACGACTGTTTTGAGGGCGCAGGCCAGTGGGGAGCTCCCCGATGGCCTGCCCAGATGCACTAATAATAGAGGAGGAATCGTCATGCGAGTTCTGATCGCTGCCGGCGGCACTGCCGGCCATATCAACCCGGCACTTGCCATTGCAGGTGCTATCAAAAAGGCAGACCCTTCTGCCGAGATCCACTTTGCCGGCCGCAAGGAGGGCATGGAGTACCGTCTGGTAGGACAGGCGGGCTATCCCTTCCACCATATCGAGATCACCGGTTTCCAGCGCAGGCTGTCGCTGAACAACATCAAGCGCAACATCGTTACGCTGTGGAATCTGGCCCTCTCTGGCCCCAAGGCAAAGGCCATTATGAAGGAGGTCAAACCCGATCTTGTGATCGGCTGCGGCGGCTATGTGTCCGGCCCGGTGGTGCGCTGTGCCGCCAAAATGGGCATCCACACCGCCATTCATGAGCAGAACGCCTTCCCCGGCGTGACCAACAAGCTGCTGGCACCGGATGTGGATCTCGTGTTTGCCGCCGTGCCTGCTGCTGTGGAAAAGCTGGGCGCACCTGATAAGACCATCGTGGTGGGCAATCCGGTGCGCCCGGAGGTGTTCACCAAGGCAAAGGACCGCGATGCCATCCGCGCTGAGCTGGGCGCGGGCGACCGCACGGTGATCCTTTCCTTCGGCGGCAGCCTTGGCGCACGCCGCGTCAACGAGGTGGTGGCCGACCTGTGTGCATGGGAACAGCACGAGAAGAAGCCGGTGCTGCATCTCCACGCTACCGGCCAGTACGGTGTGCAGCTGTTCAAGGATCTGGAAAAGGAAAAGAACTTCGCGGAAGGCGACGGCCTTGTGGTGAAGGAATACATCAACAATATGCCGGAACTGCTGGCTGCGGCAGACCTTGTCATCAGCCGCGCCGGTGCGCTGACGCTGGCCGAGCTGGAAGCTGTTGGCCGTGCAGCCGTGCTCATCCCCAGCCCCAATGTGGCTGAGAACCACCAGTACTTCAATGCCATGGAACTGCAGAAGGCCGATGCCGCTGTGGTGATCGAGGAAAAAGACCTGACCGGCGAAAAGCTGGTGAGCACGGTGTCCGACATGCTGGCACAGCCCGGCAAGCTGGCTGAGATGGGCAAAAATGCCCGCAGCCTGTCGGTGGATGACAGCCTTGACCGTATTGCAGACGCTTTGATGAAACTGGTGCAGAAGTAAAACAAAACCTAAACCGGAAAGGAGGTGTGCGCCATGCAGCAATACCGCAATAACAGAAACAACGGCAATATCTACGACCTGCGGAAAGACCTGCAGCATACTCCGCCGCCTTCACAACAAAAAGGATCTTCCGGCAGTGCGGACGGGCGCTATGGCTTCAACGGGGAACCGCTGAGCTTTGCGCCGGACCGCACCGCCAATGGTACGGTGCGCCGCACCCGTACCGATAACAGCATCGAGTTTCCTTCGCAGCCGCGCCGCACCGAACAGAGCGGCACCCGGCGCACCAGCGGCCAGAACCGGAACCGTACCGCGCAGCGAAGCCGCACGGCCCAGCCGGAACAGCGTGCATCCGGCACGGCCCGCAAGCCGCAGCAGCGCCGTTCACAGGGGCAGAAGCCGCGCAAGACAGCAGCTCAGGCAGCGCAGCAGCGCTACAAAAACCAGCGTCTGCGCCCGGCACAACAGCAGCCACGCGACCCGGTACAGCGGGAAAAACGCAAGAAGCGCCGCCTGACCCGCGCTGCACTGAAGCGGCGGCGGATGCTGCGGCGGCTGATGGCCTTTGTGACCCTGCTGGCCGTGATCGCCGCCGGTGTCTACCTGACCATGACCATGCTGTTTAAGATCGGCACCATTCAGGTGCAGACGGCGGACGGCACCGTGGTGCAGGAGGTGGGCGGCTATTCCAGCAGCCAGATCCTGCAGCCACTGGGTGTGCAGACCGAAGAGAACATTTTCAGCTTTGACCCCGCCGCCAAGGAAGCGGAGCTGGAAAAGCAGTTCCCGCTGCTGGAATCCATCAGGGTGGTTCGGGATTACCCCAACACGGTGGTGGTGCAGGTGACCGAGGCGGTGCCTACCTATGCCATGCAGACGAAGAGCGGCTGGCTGACCCTCTCGGATCAGTTCAAGATCCTGGCCTGCGAGTCTGCCCAGCCGGAAGAACTCAAGACCCTATACGGCGGCGAGCCGGTGTCGGTGACACCCGGCGACCAGCTGACCTTTGCAGCGCAGGCAGACCCGGCGGCATCGGATGCATCCGGTTCGGCAGCAGCTTCGGCAGCGGTGCAGACGGACGACCGTCTGGATGCGCTGAATGAGCTGCAGGCAAAGCTGGAAGAGTATGGGATGCTGGACGATGTGACCCGCATGGAATTTGCGGACACCGACCAGATGGCATTTTTGTATCAGGATCGTGTCAGTGTGCTTCTGGGTACACGGAACGATCTGGATTATAAGCTGGACCGCGCACGCTATGTGCTGACCAATGCCGACGGCAAGGGTTGTGCCCCTACCGACACCGGCAGACTGGATTTCAGCCATGTCAGCGCGGGCAGCACCCGTAAAATTTACTTTGCACAGGGCCAGCCGACCCTGCCCTCCGGTTATGTTGTGCCGGAAAAGACCGTGCAGGAAGAGCCTGACACCTCTGCTGCCGAGGATACTGCGGCAGACGGTGCAGAGGATGCCGCTGCGGCTCAGCCTGCGGACGATACGGCGGCAGCTGCGGAAGAAACACCGCTGACCGACCCCGCCCGCATGACCGCAAATAACGAAGAAAACCCCATGTGACAAAATGTTTTGAGGAGCGTGTGCAGTATGAAACTGGAACAGTTACTGGAAGGCGTGCCCTTTACCCTTGCGCAGGGCAGTCTGGACACCGAGATCTCGGATATCATCTACGACAGCCGCAAGGCGGCACCGGGCCTTTTGTTCGTGTGCATCGTGGGCACCCAGCGTGACAGCCATGAGTTTGCCGCCGACTGCGCGGCAAAGGGTGTCAGCGCACTGGTCATCCAGCACGACATCGACCTTTCCGCCATGCCGGGCGTGACCGTGGTCAAGGTGGAAAGCAGCCGCTATGCCATGGCCCTGATGAGCGCGAACCTTTTTGGCAACCCGTCCCGCAAGATGACCATGATCGGTGTGACCGGCACCAAGGGCAAGACCACTACCACCCACATGATCAAGAGCGTGCTGGAAGCTGCAGGCCGCAAGGTGGGCATGATCGGCACCAACGGCATTTATTATATGGGCCGCCACAAGGAAACTGCCAACACCACCCCAGAAAGCTACGAACTGCAAAAGACCTTTCGGGAGTTTCTGGACGCAGGCTGCGACACCGCGCTGATGGAGGTTTCCAGCCAGGGCCTGATGATGGACCGCGTGGCCGGTGTGCACTACAATGTGGGCGTGTTCACCAACCTTTCGCCGGATCACATCGGCCCCGGCGAGCACAAGACCTTTGAGGAGTACCGCAGCTGGAAGGGCCAGCTGTTCAAGCGCTGCGATGTGGGCGTGGTGAACATTGACGATGAGAATACCGAAGCACTTCTGGAAGGCCACACCTGCCGCCTTGTCACCTATGGCCGTGCTGAGCAGGCGGACTACCGCGAGACCGGCTTTGAACTGCTGCGCACCCACGATTTTCTGGGCGTGAAGTTCCATGTGACCGGCAAGGACGAGATGGATGTGAAGGTGAATATGCCCGGCGAGTTCAGCGTGTACAACGCGCTGGCAGCTCTGGCGGTGGGCAAGGTGCTGGGCCTGCCGGATCAGGCCATCCACGACGGCCTTGGCAAGTGCGTGGTCAAGGGCCGCGTGGAGCTGGTGCCCATCAGCAAGAAGTTCACCATCCTGCTGGACTACGCCCACAACGAGGTGTCCACAGAGAGCCTGCTCACCACTCTGCGGGCCTACAAGCCCCACCGTCTGGTGGTGGTGTTCGGCTGCGGCGGCAACCGCTCCAAGCTGCGCCGCTACGGCATGGGCGAGATCTGCGCCAAGATGGCCGATTTCTCCATCCTTACCGAGGACAACAACCGCTTTGAAAAGGTGGAGGACATCCTTGCTGATATCCGCGTGGGCATGAACAAGGGCAACCCGGACGCAAAGTTTGTGGAGATCCCCGACCGTCTGGATGCGCTGCACTACGCAGTGGATCACGCGCAGGAGGGCGACCTGATCGCCGTCATTGGCAAGGGCCACGAGACCTACCGTGACCGCGAGGGTGTCAAGACCCCGTTCCTGGAGCGGGAGCTGCTGGAAGAGTATGCACAGCAGATCGGGCTGGAATAACAGATAAAAAATAACGCCGTGTCGAATGTTCGGACACGGCGTTATTTTTTGCGGTAATTATGCTTTCAGCTGCGGAGCCTTGTTCTCCGGCAGGAGATTGGTCATGCTCTTCAGGCTGATGCCGATGGTGGAGAGATTATGCAGCATGGCAGAGGAGGCCGGCTGCAGGATGCCCAGAGCACCCAGCGCGATGAGGGCCGAGTTGAAGGTGAGCACGAAGCGGTAGTTTGCGTGCACGCGCTTTTGCAGAGAGTTGGCGATGGCCTTGAGGGCCACCAGTTCCTCCAGACTGTCAGCTTTGATGGTCACGTCTGCGATCTCGCGGGCGATGGCAGCGCCGGAGTTGATGGCGATGCCAATGTCGGCAGCAGACAGAGCGGGGGAGTCGTTGATGCCGTCGCCGATCATCACCACGGTGTGGCCCTCGGCCTTGGCCTGCTGGACAAAGTTTGCCTTGTCCTCGGGCAGCACCTCGGCAAAGAAGCGGTCCACGCCCACCTGCTTTGCAATGGCGGCAGCGGTGCGCTCGCTGTCGCCGGTCATCATGACGGTGTTCCGGATGCCCAGCGCACGCAGTCCGTTCAGCACAGCGGCGGCTTCCGGGCGCAGCGGGTCGGAAATGCAGATCACGCCCACCAGCTGCCCGCTGGCAGCCATGTACAGGTGCGAATACGCGGGCTTGAGGGCATCGAACTTCTGCTGCTCGGCTGTGGGGATGGTACACTTTTCATCCTCAAAGACGAAGTGGTGGCTGCCGATGACCACGCGCTGGCCGCCCACGCGGCTTGCAATGCCGTGGGCTACGATGTACTCCACCTCGGAGTGCATCTCCTCATGGGAAATGCCGCGCTCCTTGGCGGCACGCACCACGGCGTTGGCCATGGAATGGGGGAAGTGCTCTTCCAGACATGCGGCCAGCTGCAGAACTTCGCGCTCGTTACAGCCGGAGAAGGGTACGACCTCCACTACCTGCGGGGTGGCACGGGTGAGGGTGCCGGTCTTGTCGAACACGATAGTGTCGGCCTGAGACAGCGCTTCCAGATACTTGCCGCCCTTGACGGTGATGTGGTAGCTGCCGCACTCGCGCATGGCGGAAAGCACGGCCAGCGGCATGGAGAGCTTGAGCGCGCAGGAGAAATCCACCATCAGGCAGGAGATGGCGCGGGTGGCGTTGCGGGTGAGCAGATAGGTGACCACCGTTGCGCCCAGACACCATGGCACCAGCTTGTCGGCCAGCACCAGCGCACGGTTCTCGGTGCTGGACTTGAGCTTTTCGGATTCCTCGATCATGGCCACGATCTTGTCGTAGCGGTTGGAACCGCCCTCGGCCTTGGCGATAAAGACGCACTCGCCCTCCTCCACAACGGTGCCGGCATAGAGGGTGGAGCCCTCTGCCTTGCGCACCGGCATGGCTTCGCCGGTCAGGGCGGCCTGATTTACCATGGCTTCGCCTTCCAGCACGGTGCCGTCCAGCGGGATCATGTTGCCGCTGCGCACGACCACCTCATCGCCGGAGCGTACTTTGGTCAGAGGCACCAGCACTTCGGTGCCTTGGCTGCGCACCCACACCTTGTCCACGTTCAGGGCCATGCTGCGGGCCAGATCGTCCAGACTCTTCTTGCGGGTCCACTCTTCCAGCAGAGAGCCCAGATTCAGCAGGAACATGACAGAACCGGCGGTGCCAAAGTCGCCGCGCAGCAGCGAGACGCCGATGGACAAAGCGTCCAGCACCTCCACTTCCAGCCTGCGGCTCAGCACGCAGCGCACACCCTTCCAGAGGAAGCGGATGGAGCGGAATGCCGTGTAGGCAGCGTCAAGGGGTGCGGGCAGGAACAGCTTGCGCAGGCAGCGGCCTGCCACCAAATCGAACATTTTATCCTGATATTCCCGGTTCAGCCTGCGGCTGTCGGCGGAGGTGACCAGAGCGTCATACTCGGCCACATCGAACTTATAGCCTGCCAGAATGGCAATGGCGGCGGTGCGCTTGCCGGTATAGGTAATGACCACATCGCCGGTGCGCTCGTAAACGGCGGCATGGACGATGGCATCATGGTGGTTCAGATAAGCTTCCAGCACATCGGCACGGTGCAAAGTCATGCGGACTTTTTCCACATGCACGCGCATCCGGCCTTTGCCTTCATGCAGAATGGTACATTTCATATATCAAATATCCTTCTCTATCTTTTTGCCGCAGCGTCAGGCTGCTATACCCTGCACGCCTGCGGCCCCACTCTCACAAAAAAGAGCCGCCCGAAGGCGGCTCGAAAGCCACGTTGGGGCTTTCAATGCTTTACGAACCGAAAATTACTCAGCGGTCTCTTCGGTGGTCTCCTCGGCGGCATCCTCGATCACAGCAGCCTCGGCTTCAACAGCACGAGCCTCGTTGATGGCCTTTGCATCGGCCAGAATGTCACCGGCCTGCTCCTGGACCTTGCTGACGGTCTCCATGGTGGAGTCCTTCATGCGCAGCACGGCAGCAGTGGTCTGGGCGTAGACCTTCTTGGCATCCTTGCTGGACAGCAGCTTGAAACCGGCAGAGCCGAACAGAGTACCGGCGGCGAACAGTGCGATCTTCTTGATATCCATAGTAACTTCCCTACCTTTTCTATTTCCTGTCAGAGGCCCTGCACCGCAGGACCTGTAAGATGAATATACCGGCCCAAAAGCCGGAGAACAGGGTGGACATTTCCCTTCTGTCGAGCCTATTGTAGCACAGAATTTACCATTTTCAAGCTTTTTCTTGAATGTTAATACGTGTAAACTTTTTACGATGTGTAGTTAGAAAAAGCTATCTTTAACGCGTTTTTTAAGACAAACTACAGTTTGTAAATGGAAACTAACCGGCAGATAAGACGAGAAAGAATTTCCAGCTTGTAAAAAATCCTGGTTTGGAAATGCAGGCTGCCGCCACGGCCCTTCTCTGTGAAAAAGCAACCCGGAAAAATCCGCAGATTTTTCCGGGTTGCTAAAATAAAAATCGTTTTCCGCTGAAGATGCCCAGAGCGAAGCGGCGGGCATTTTAAACCGTTTTGCTTTACAGGATGCGCACCCGGATCACGGCGGGGATGGCAGCCAGCTTTTCGGCCAGCTTCTTGTCCACAGCACCGGTAGCATCCAGCATGGTGTAGGCCATGTTCTTTTTGCTCTTGTTCACCATGTTCTCGATGTTCAGGCCGGCTTCGGTGGTCAGGGCGGTGATCTGGCTGATCATGCCCGGCTCGTTTTTGTGGATGATGCAGATGCGCTTGCCGCCGGCGCGGGGCTGGTTGACCTCCGGCATGTTCACCGAGTGGATGATGTTGCCGTTCTTCAGGTAGTCGCTCAGCTCTTTTGCAGCCATCACGGCGCAGTTGTCCTCGGCTTCCGGGGTGGAAGCGCCCAGATGCGGGGTGCACACGATGCCGGGCTTGCCCAGAATGGCCTCAGACGGGAAGTCGGTCATGTAGCCGGACACCTTTCCGGTCTCCATGGCTTCCAGCAGCGCTTCGGTGTTGACCAGTTCGCCGCGGGCGTAGTTCAGGATCTTCACGCCGTCCTTGCACAGGGCAAGGGTCTGGGCGTTGATGGTGTCCTTGGTGGTGGGCAGGTAGGGCACATGGATGGTGATGTAGTCGCACAGGGGCAGCATGTCGTTCAGGTTCACGCAGTGGCGTACCTGACTGCTCAGGTTCCATGCGGCATCAATGGAGATGTAGGGGTCGTAGCCGTAGACCTCCATGCCCAGCTCAATGGCGCAGTTAGCCACGCGGGAGCCGATGGCACCCAGACCGATGACACCCAGCGTCTTGCCCTTGATCTCGTTGCCCACGAACTGCTTCTTGCCCTTTTCCACGGTCTTTGCCATGGCGGGGTCGCCGGTCAGGCCCTGACACCACTGGGCAGCAGCAGCCACATTGCGGCTGCCGGCGATCAGCATACCGATCACCAGCTCGGCCACAGCGTTGGCGTTGGCACCGGGGGTGTTGAACACCACGATGCCCTGCTCACTGCAGCGGTCCAGCGGGATGTTGTTCACGCCGGCACCGGCGCGGGCGATGGCCAGAAGATTGTCGTTGAAGGCGGTATTCAGCATGTCGGCGCTGCGAACGAGGATGCCGTCCGGGGCATCGGTGTCCACAGCCACGTCAAACTGCTTGTTGTTCAGCTTTGCCAGACCCACCGGGCTGATGGCGTTCAAAGTTTTGATCGTATACATATCTGAATTCCCCTCTTATGCATTTGCCTTGCGGAACTTCTCCATGAAGTCCACCAGCTTGTCCACGCCCTTGGCGGGCATTGCGTTGTAAATGGAAGCGCGCATGCCGCCTACCAGACGGTGGCCCTTCAGGTTCACGAAGCCTGCTTCTGCAGCTTCGGCGCAGAACTTCTTGTCCAGATCTGCATTGGGGCTGGTGAAGGTGACATTCATGGTGCTGCGGTAGCGGTGCTCCACAGGATTCGTGAAGAAGCCCTGACCGTCCAGATAGTCGTACAGCACTTTGGCCTTGGCTTCGTTGATCTTCTGCATGTTGGCAAGACCGCCGATGTCGTTTTCCAGATACTTGAGTACCAGACCGGTCATGTAGATGCACCAGCACGGCGGGGTGTTGTACATGCTGTCCTTGCCCAGCAGGGTGGTGTAGTTCATCATGGTGGGCACATTGTCGGCGGCATGGCCCAGCAGATCGTCGCGGACGATGGCAATGGCCATGCCGGCGGGAGCTACATTCTTCTGCACGCCGAAGTAGATGCAGCCGTACTTGGTCACATCCACCGGCTTGGAGAGGATCATGGAGCTCATGTCGGCTACCAGAGGCACACCCTCCACCTGCGGCACCTCCACGAACTGGGTGCCGAAGATGGTGTTGTTCTGGCAGATGTGGATGTAGCTGGCATCCTTATCATAGTTGATGGCGTTCACGTCCGGGATGTAGGTGAAGTTCTTGTCCTTGCTGGAAGCAACAATGTTCACCTCGCCGAACTTGGCGGCTTCCTTGGCGGCAAGGTTCGAGAAATTGCCGGTGACAAGGTAATCTGCTTTGCCGGTGGTCATGAAATTCAGCGGGACCATGGCAAACTGCTGGGTGGCACCGCCCTGAAAGAAACCGACCTTGTAGTTGTCGGGAATGTTCATTACCCGGCGCAGGGTGGCCTCGGTGTCCTTGATGATGGCATCGAACCACTTGCTGCGGTGGCTCATCTCCATCACGCTCTGACCGCTGTTGCCATACTCGAGCAGCTCTGCCTGTGCCTGCTTGAGCACCTTCTCGGGCAGCATGCTGGGGCCTGCGCTGAAGTTGTAAACTCGTGCCATAATGAACTCTCCCTTTCCTGTATCGCACAGCACCGCGGTTTTCTGCGGTGCGTTCTGTTGATTGCTGTAGCCGTAGTATACCGGTTTTGCAGGGATGAAAACAAGAGCATCTTTGCACAAAGATACGGCGCAAAAGCCCCTGTGCGGGCACAAAGCACACAAATGTCCTTGATAGAAAAACAAAAACAAAGACAAATGTAAAATAGAGCTGAAAAAGCCTGATTTCATCGGCGTTTCCGGCTCTTGCGCTTTGGCGCAGAGATTGGTATAATAATAAAACAAAGACAAACGTAAAAGCAAAAAAGATGCCAAAAGGAGGGAGAACAGCAGGATGTATGGCATCCCGGACAGTGTAAAGCCGCTTTCGGCGGCAGAGGAGCAGGTCATGCTTGCCGTGTGGGCCTGCCGTGCGCCCGTCACCCGGCGGGACATTGACGCAAAGCTGCGCGCAAAGGGCTGGGCACCGGCGACCGTTCTGAACTTTCTTTACCGGCTGGAAGAAAAGGGCTGGGTGAAAAGCGGCAAGGATGGCAACCGCAATACCTACACTCCGGCCATCACCCAGCGCGCCTACAACGTGTGGAGTATGCGGGAACGGCTGGACACCCTCTTTGGCGGCGACCTTGCGGCGGCGGTGCACGCGTTGGTCAGCGAGAGCGGCTGCGGCCAAAGCGAGCTGGAACAGGCCATGAAGGTGCTGGAGGAAAAGCATCTGGAAGCGGAAGAATATGATCTGTATGACCCTTATGGGTAAAAAGGAGAGCGGAAGATGGATTGCAAACTGCGTGCCAAAAACTGCGGCGGCTGCCCGATGCTGGGCATGGACTACGCCGCACAGCTGAAACAGAAAGAAGAGACCGTGAAAAAGCTGCTGGGCAGATTCGGCCCGGTGGAGCACATCCGGGGCATGGAAACGCCGTACCACTATCGGAACAAGGTGATCTCCACCTTTACCACCGGCTGGGGTGGAAAACTTACCTCCGGCATCTACGCGGCAAACAGCCACAAGGTGCTGCCGGTGGAAAGCTGCCTTTTGCAGGACGAAGTGCTGGATAAGACCATGCTGGCTGTGCGTGCGGCAGCGGGCATCTGCCATTACCAGCCTTTTAATGAGGATAAGGGCACCGGCCTTCTGCGTCACTGCCTGCTGCGGCGCGGCGTTATGACCGGGCAGGTGATGGTGGTGCTGGTGACGGCTCAGCCGGTGCTGCCGGGTGCCAAGAACTTTGTCAAAGCCCTGCTGACCGAAGCCGGAAAGCAGGGCGTGGCCATCACCACCATCGTCCAGAACGTGAACGACCGCAAAACCAGCGTGGTGCTGGGCGATATGGAAAAGGTGCTGTACGGCAAGGGATTCATTCTGGACGAGCTTTGCGGCAAGACGTATGCGCTCAGCCCGCGCAGTTTTTACCAGATCAATCATACCCAGACCGAAGTGCTGTACGGCCTTGCGGTGGACGCGGCGCATCTCACCGGCAAAGAAGTGGTGCTGGATGCCTACTGCGGCATCGGAACCATCGGCCTGACCGCCGCCGACCATGCAAAGCAGGTAGTGGGCGTGGAGGTGAACCGCGAAGCGGTGCACGATGCCATAGGCAATGCAAAGCACAATGGCGTGAAGAACGCCCGCTTCTTTGCCGCAGATGCCACCCGGTGGATCGGCGAAGCCGCTGCGGCTGGTGAACGCGCAGACGTGATCTTTATGGACCCGCCGCGGGAGGGCTCTACGCCGCAGTTTATCGATAGCGTGGCCCGCATGGCCCCGAAACGTGTGGTCTACGTGAGCTGCAACCCGGTCACGCTGGCCCGGGATCTGGAGCTGCTGACCCGGAAGGGATACAAAGTGGAGAGCAGCACGCCGGTGGATATGTTCCCTCACAGTGAGCATATCGAGACGGTAGTTCTTTTATCCCACAAAAAAGCCGACAGTTATATCCACATTGATGTGGAGTTTGGAGAGGGCGAGGGCAAGATTCCGGTAGATAGTATTGCTAAAAGAGCCGAAGCGTACAAGCCCAAAGAAAAAGTGACCTACAAAATGATTAAGGAGTACATAGAAGCGAAATACGGCTTCAAAGTACATACCGCATATATCGCAGAGGTAAAGAGAGATTTAGGCTTGCCAATGTATGATGCTCCTAATGCGGTAGAAGAATTGAAACAGCCGAGGAAGCATCCGACACCAGAAAAGGTAGAAGCAATCAAAGATGCACTTCGGTATTTTGCAGTGATATAAAACTTTACTTACAATCGAATATTTCTTACATAGCCGTTTATTCATTTATTTGAGTAAGCGGCTTTTTTCATCCCTATTTTTCGGAATAGGGATATTTTTTGTAGAAGGAGGAGGTTTATTTGAATACACAAATCATTGCCATTGCCAACCAGAAAGGCGGCGTTGGCAAAACAACAACCTGTGCCAACTTGGGAATAGGTCTGGCACAGGCCGGAAAGAAAGTGCTTTTGATTGACGGGGACCCACAAGGAAGCCTGACAATCAGCTTGGGAAATCCGCAACCGGACAAACTGCCATTTACACTGTCGGATGCAATGGGCAAAATTCTGATGGATCAGCCTATACGCCCCGGAGAAGGTATTCTGCATCATGCAGAAGGCGTTGACCTGATGCCTGCGGATATTCAGCTTTCCGGTATGGAGGTTTCTCTGGTAAACGCCATGAGCCGTGAGACTATCTTGCGGCAATATCTGGACACGCTGAAGGGGCAATACTCCCATATCCTCATCGACTGTCAGCCCTCCCTGGGGATGCTCACGGTCAATGCGCTGGCCGCTGCGAACAGGATCATTATTCCCGTTCAGGCGGAGTATCTGCCCGCCAAAGGGCTGGAACAGCTGCTCTCCACGGTAAACAAGGTAAAGCGGCAGATCAACCCCAAGCTCCAGATAGACGGTATCCTGCTGACGATGGTGGACAGCCGAACCAACTTTGCCAAAGAGATCTCCGCGCTCCTGCGGGAGACCTATGGCGGCAAAATCAAAGTATTCGGCACAGAGATCCCCCATTCTGTCCGGGCTAAGGAAATCAGCGCCGAGGGAAAAAGCATTTTTGCCCATGATCCCAGCGGCAAGGTGGCTGAGGGCTACAAAAATCTGACGAAGACTAACTATTAAAAGTCAAGCCCTAAAATGAAAAAATCCGCCAACCATCCGCTGCCCATGACAAACATCATTCAAATGCTGGCCTTGGAGTAGCGAGGGTGACGGAGAGAACAGCAAAGCAAGCCCAGCCAACCCTCGCAAAAACAGAATAGCATTTGAATGCTTCGGTTTGTCAAGGGTTCGCTGCGCCAGCTAAGTTGTTCTTAGGTTTAACTCAGGCTCTGGAGAAAATCAAGTGACGGCAAGATATGCTTTACCGGACTTCTGCAAAGCGTAAATCAGTCGTACGAGTTTCTTTGTGGCATGAGATAGGGCAACATTGTAGTGCTTGCCTTCAGCTTGCTTTTTGGTAAGGTATTCAGTAAAAACGGGATTCCAGTAACAGACGTATTTGGTTGCAGTGTAAAGAGCGTATCGAAGATAACGAGAGCCACGCTTTTCCATGTGTGCATAGCAGTTTGTGAGTTTTCCTGACTGGTATGTGGAGGGAGAACATCCAGCATAAGCCAAAACTTTGTCAGGAGAGTTAAAATTCGAAAAATCCCCTACCTCTGCAAGAATCATCGCAGCAGAATGAAATCCCATTCCGGGAATCGAAAGGATCGGCGGTTTCAATTCATCCATGATTTTCCGAATGGCATCTTCAATTTCATTGATTTCGGAGGTAAGTTCTTGAATGAGCTTAATGGTGTGCTTTAATTCCAAAGACTTAGCAGGCATAACAGAACCAATGGATGTTCTGGCTGCATCTCGGATATGAGTAGCTTTATCTTTTCGGTAATGGCCTCTGGATGTTTTCACGAGAATATTAGCTAATCTGGTCAGATGAGCTTCTGAAATCTGCTTTGCACCGGGATACTCACTGAGAAGTGCGTAGATTGAAGTGCCGTGGATAGACGAAACAAGCTGTTCCAATTCCGGAAACAGGATTGTAACCAATCTGGACACCGACTGCTTTAGTTTAGCGCGTTCCTGAACTTTATCAAATCGGTATCTCGTGAGTGACTTTAGTTCTTCGTTGTGATATGCTGTATCTGTGTAGGACTTAAGGTCTACATCGGACAACAGCATAGTTGCAATCGTTTTTGCATCCACACGATCGGTTTTAGTTTTGCGAAGACTGAGGCTCTTTCGATACAGGTTGGTATGCAAGGGATTCATGACATAGACGGGCAGATCATTGTCAAGAAGAAACCCAAGGATGTTGTAGCTATAATGTCCGGTAGCCTCAAGCCCTACTTTTATTTTGTCTGATTTTTGAGAACAGTCTTGGATTGTTTGTAGCAGACTTTTGAAACCATCCATGTTGTTGGGAATGGTAAAGCAATCGACAAGGGTCGTTCCTTCCGAATCGAGAATGCAACAGTCATGCTTATCTTTGGCAACATCAATTCCGACACAGACCATTTTATACCTCCGTTATATTATTCAATGCTGCTTAGGACCACAGACTTCTTTGCTCTTGTAACCTCGTTCTAAATAAACCGTCTGGCGGTATCTAACTGATTAACATTTCAACAAAGAAGCTGTGGTTGGAGCCTTCGTCAAACCGTCTTTGCGGTAGGAGGTGTTCACCAATCCACAGCATCCCATACAGTGTAGCATACCGCTGGAGAGCGGTCTATAAATACTACTCTTTTATAATACGAGGAGGTGTTGGCGAATGTCGAAAGGCAGCTTAAACGTGTCGCTGAAAGGGGCAGATGACATTTTCTCCACCGAGGAATCACGACAGGAGCAGCAGCGAGAGCAGGTGCAGCAAATCCCCATTGGAGAGCTGTTTCCTTTCAAAAACCACCCCTTTAAGGTTTTGGACGATGAATCCATGCAGCGCACCGTAGAGAGCGTAGAGCAGTACGGTGTGCTGTCTCCACTGATTGCTCGCCCACGCCCGGAAGGTGGCTACGAGATCATCTCTGGGCACCGCCGTCAGCACGCTGCACAGCTTGCTGGGCTGGATGCCCTGCCTGTCATCGTCCGTCAGATGGATGATGATGCCGCAGTTTTGCTCATGGTGGACAGCAATCTCCAACGTGAAAACATCTTGCCCAGTGAAAGAGCTTTCGCCTACAAAATGAAGCTGGAAGCAATAAAAAAACAAGGTGCTAGGTCGGATTTAACTTCTGGACAAATTGTCCAGAAGTCGAAGTTGTCCATTGAACGGGTTGCGGAAGATGCTGGCGAGGGATATAAAACCGTCCAGCGTTTTATCCGCCTGACCAACCTTATTCCCGAATTGCTGGACATGGTAGACGAAAAGAAAATTGCCTTCAATCCCGCTGTGGAGTTGTCCTATCTGGACGAAAGCCAACAGCGGGATTTTTTAGAAGCGATGAACGACACCCAGAATGCACCGTCCCTTTCCCAAGCGCAGCGGCTTAAAAAGCTGGCGCAGGAAGGGCACTTTTCGTATGATGTTGCCTTTGCTGTCATGGGAGAAGAAAAAAAGGACGAGCTGGACAAGGTGGTTATCAAAAACGACACCCTGCGGAAATATTTCCCTCGCAGCTATACTCCAAAACAGATGGAGGACACTATCATCAAGCTGCTGGATCAGTGGCAACGTAAACAGCAGCGGCAGAATGAACGCTAACACACATTTTGAATGTAAGACCCAACCGGGTCTTTCTTTTTTGCAAAAATTAGGAGAAAAAGCACTATGAACACTACCATTGATCTCAAGACCGCAAAGACCATCGAAGCCATGAACCAGAAAATCAACCACATGGACAATGCTGTGACCGACTTCTTCAACAAGATGAGCGATGTGCTGGAGCGGCAGCTCGGCGATGATGAAGTTTACGCCGCCGTGATTGCCCCGGAGGTCGAACTGACCATCACTCCGCTGGCGAATGTTCGCAGTTACCTGCCTTGCTTTGATGAAACTGATTCCTGCTACAGCATCAGCGAAGATGTGCCGCTGGCTCTCTGTTATGATCCTCGTCAGGTCATTACGCTGGCTGGCAAGCGTTACCTGTCCGGCGCAGTCATCTTTGTACGCTACGACACCGATGGCAATTTTGTTGCACTTACCACCGCCGACCTGTACCTGATCCAGTGTTATCTGGGCGAGAACAGTGTTCCTCTGATGGCTGGCCGCGAGAAGATGGTCTGCATCTGC
Organism: Faecalibacterium sp. BIOML-A1; assembly: GCF_009679715.1. Taxonomy (NCBI): domain Bacteria; kingdom Bacillati; phylum Bacillota; class Clostridia; order Eubacteriales; family Oscillospiraceae; genus Faecalibacterium; species Faecalibacterium sp. BIOML-A1. The sequence continues at coordinate 34,318 of NZ_WKZJ01000010.1, read as the reverse complement.
ATTGACTGAGAGGTGCAGTATGGATACTGAAATGACCTGCTATGCGAGTTTCGCAGAAGTCACGGAGGACTTTTACTGTTCCGCCGTTGATGTTTTGAAGATTCTGGTTCTCCGTCTGCACGACTACCATGCTTGTTGCTTCCATTCTCTGCGGGATGCTCTGTACGACTATTTTTCTACCGATGCCGCACCGCATACTCATGCCAATGTTTCCACTAAGCATACCGTTATCGCATCTTGCGTTCCTCGTCCTCCCTGAGAGATTTTTTCTCACAGTTCAGTCAATGTAGGAGGGTTATTATGAATTATATTTATTCGTTTATCATTTTTGAAGCTGGTGCCCTTTGTGGTTTTTTCATCGCCGCACTGATGAATGCCGCTCGTGCCGGGCAGGAGATCACCATCAAATTCGAGGAGGAAGATAATGGAGCAGAACGAGAACACTCTGTCGGTGCTGAAAATTGCACCGGGACAGTATCCGCAGCAGGTCGAGATCGATAACGACCTGAAAGCCTTGCAGCAGACGGTGGGCGGCTCCATCGGCGCAAGCTACCCTTTTGAAGATCCGGTCGCCATCGTTTATAACGATGACGGCAAGCTCATGGGTCTGCCGCTGAACCGAGCCTTATGGGACGAGGACGGGCTGATGTACGATGTTATTGCCGGAACCTTTCTGGTGGTAGGTCTGGGCGAGGAAGATTTTGTATCGCTCTCCCCGGAGCTGGCGCAGAAGTATGAAGAAGAATTCCATCAACCCGAAGCCTTTCTCCCTCTGGGGCGTCGCCTGATGGTCATTCCGGTTCTGGACGAATCGGTTCAGAATGACGCGGAAAAGGCTGTGAGCAAGCCCCCGGTGGCACATGACCGTTAAGCTGAGTTTCTCTCAGGGAGGTGGTAACGATGCAGGAAGAAATCGAGCATAAGACGGTCAACCTTGCCATCTCGACCACGAAACTGTCTGCCCGCACCCTGCTGCGCGGGATGCAGTTTCTCCTGCGGCAGTACGACAAGCACGCTTCGCAGGGCAAGCAGTCCATGAAGCGGCTGGTACGGCAGAACCGTGGCGTGACCAATGTGGAGATCCAGAAAACCGGCATCAAGGATTTTGACCGCTATGCTAAGCGGTATCACATTGACTACTCCATCCAGAAAGACCTGTCCTGCACACCGCCCCGGTATCTGGTCTACTTCAAGGCACAGGACACGGATGCCTTGAGCGCAGCGTTCAAGGAATATTCGGCATCGGTGCTGGATAAAACCAAGCGTCCTTCCGTGCTGGCAAAGCTGCATGATCTGGCGCAGTCCGTTGCAAATCTGCCAGACAAAGTGCGGCACAAGCAGGAGGAGCGCGGCCTATGAGCAAAAAGAAGCTTTCCAAGCTGCTGGCGCTCTATCTGCCCTATGTGGTAATTGGCTTGCTAGCCACTAATCTGGGCGAGGCGTGGCGGCTGGCCGTGGGCAAGGAACTGGGCGATAAAATCGTATCGCTGATGGGAACTATCCCGGCAGCGTTTGCCAATCCGCTGCCCAGCCTGCACCCATTTGACTTGTTCATTGGTCTGTGTTGCGGCGCTGGAATGCGGCTGGCGGTGTACCTGAAAGGCAAAAACGCCAAGAAGTACCGTCACGGCATGGAGTACGGCTCTGCCCGGTGGGGCGGACCCAAAGATATCGAGCCGTTCATGGCTCCGAAATTTGAGGACAATATCATCCTGACCAAAACAGAACGCCTGATGATGTCCAACCGCCCGCCGGACCCCAAGAATGCCCGAAACAAAAATGTGCTGGTAGTCGGCGGCTCCGGCAGCGGTAAGACAAGGTTCTTTATCAAGCCGAATCTGCTGCAATGTGATTCCAAGAATTTTCCGGTATCATTCGTAGTTACAGATCCGAAAGGTAGTATCGGCGTGGAATGTGGAGAAGCCCTGTTAAAGCACGGCTACAAGCTAAAATTCTTCAACACCATCAACTTTTCCAAGAGTATGCGCTATAACCCCATGGCGTACATCCACAGTGAAAAGGATGTTCTGAAACTCGTGACCGCACTGATGACCAACACCAAAGGTGAAGGTCAGGGCGGCGACCCATTCTGGGACAAAGCGGAACGGCTTCTGCTCGTTTCGCTGATCGCATACCTCCACTACGAAGCCCCTGTCGAGGAGCAAAACTTCGCAACATTGCTGGAAATGCTAAACACTATGCAGGTTTCGGAAGATGATGAAACCTATCAGAATCCAGTTGACCTACTGTTTGAGGATCTGGGCAAGAAGAAGCCAAAATCCTTTGCCGTGCGGCAGTACAAACTTTATAAGCTGGCTGCCGGTGTTGTATGCTCTAAAAGACTTCTTAATCAAGCGGTTGGGAAGTCTCTTAGAACACACAACCTAAAACCGAAGAAAGGAGCGCAAGTTATGAGAAAAAATGAGAAAATTACAGCTCTGTACGAACGACTGAGCCGTGATGACTTTGGCAAAGATGATGACCAACAGCGTGAGAGCAATTCCATATCCAATCAAAAGGCTATGTTGGAGGAGTTCGCCGCACGGCAGGGCTTTACAAACATTGTCCATTTCACGGACGATGGCATTAGCGGCACTTGCTTTGACCGTCCCGGATTTTTGGCAATGATGAAAGAGGTTGAAGCCGGGAATGTGGAGTACCTGTGTATCAAGGACATGAGTCGCATGGGGCGTGACTATCTGAAAGTCGGTCAGATTATGGAAATCCTGCGTCAGCGTGGCGTGCGACTTATCGCCATCAATGACGGCGTGGACAGTGCCAGAGGGGACGATGATTTTACCCCTTTCCGCAACATTATGAACGAGTATTACGCCAGAGACACCAGCCGTAAAATCCGTTCCACTTTCCAGTCAAAAGGCAAGTCCGGCAAGCACCTCACAGGCACGGTCATTTACGGCTATCTCTGGAACGAAGCCAGAGACCAATGGTTGGTTGACCCCGAAGCCGCTGATGTGGTCAAGCGCATCTTTGCCATGACGATTGACGGCTACGGTCCGTATCAGATCGCCAGCAAACTGAAATCGGAAAAGGTGCTTATTCCGTCTGCTTACCTTGCCCAACACGGCGAGGGCGTGAACAAAAACAAGACTTTCAAAGATGTGTACGGCTGGGGTTCTTCCACCATCTGCAACCTTCTTGAAAAGCGTGAATATCTGGGACACACCATCAATTTCAAGACCCGAAAGCACTTCAAGGACAAGAAAAGCCATTATGTCCCGGAGGACGAATGGACGATTTTTGAGAATACGCACGAAGCCATTATTGACCAGCAGACCTTTGACCTTGTGCAGAAAATCCGTGGGAATGTCAGACGCTACCCGGACGGCTGGGGCGAAGCAGCTCCCCTCACAGGCTTGCTTTATTGTGCCGATTGCGGCGGCAAGATGTATGTCCACCGCACCAACAACGGCAAGCGCATTTCTCAATATACCTGTTCCCAATACAGCAAAGTCCCAGTTGGAAAGCTCTGCACGACACAGCACCGTATCAATGAAGATGTGGTACTGTCCCTTGTTTCCGAAATGCTCAAAGCTATTGCCGAGTATGCCAAGCATGACCGAGCCGAGTTTGTCCGTGTGGTGCAGGAAGCGCAGTCCAGCCAGCAGACGGCAGAGGTCAGAAAACAGCGCACACGCCTTGCCACAGCAAAGCAGAGAGTTTCCGAGCTGGAAGTCCTGCTCTGCAAAATCTATGAGGACAACATTTTAGGCAAGCTGTCCGACAGCAGATACGCCACTCTGGACGCTCAATACGAAAAGGAACAGTCCGAGCTTACCGCTGAAATCTCTGTTCTGGAAAAGGCTGTCAAGAGCTATGAGAAGCACGAAAAGGACGCTGACCGTTTTATCGCTCTGATTGGTAAGTATGAGAACTTCGACAAGCTGACCATTGCCATGCTCAACGAGTTTATCGAGAAAATTCTTGTGCATGAGCGTGACCGCAAAGGAAGTATACAGACCACACAGGAGGTTGAGATTTACTTCAATTTTGTTGGGCGTTTCGTTCCCCCGGCGTTTGGAAAAGTGGAGCTGACCCCGGAGGAATTAGAAGAAATCCGCAAGCGAGAGGAACGCAAGGACAGACTTCATCAGAACTACTTGAAGCGTAAAGCCAGCGGAGCGCAGAAGCGATACGAGGATAAAATCAAGGAGCGGAAAAAGGCAGAAATCGAAGCCAAGAAAGCCGCCATTCGTGCAGAGGACATTGCAAGGGGCGTGTTCGTCCCTGTCAGCAGCTTACCGCAGAGAGAGCCGATGAAAGGAGTACAAACAGCATGAATATCGCTTACACACAGAACGGAGATTATCTTATCCCGAACATCGTTATCCGCAAGACCAAGCCCCTCGGACACTACGGCAGACTTCGCAAGGCGTATCTGAAAATGCACCGTCCGATACTGTTCAATGAGCTGGTACTATCCGACAAGCTCTTTGAGCATTGCGCCGAGATTGACGAAGCGGCACGAAACCGCATGGAGCTGATCGTGCGGTCACTGGCAGAGCAAAACGGCGTGACCGAGCAACTGAAAGCTGAAAACCAAATGGAATGGGTGCGGCAGATGAACGCTTGCAAGGCGCAGGCAGAGGAAGTTGTGAAAGCAGAGTTGATTTATAATTGAGCGAGGAAGTCCGGGCAGAAAACTGTTCGGACTTTTCTCATATAGTCCAAAGTTGCGGTAGAATTGTTCACAAGTTTTATGGTATAATTTATGCGAATAAAGAAAACGGAAAATTAGAATCTAACAAGAGAATGTGGTTGTATGAAAAAATCCATATTAGTATTTTGGGCAATCGTGTGTCTGTTACCTATTCAAAGGAGGTTTAAGAATTTCAAATGAAACATATAAGAAATATATTGCTGTTGATTACGATTATTTTTGCTTTTGTTATGCAAGCTGAAGTATATCAAAATATGCTCTGGAACTTTAATGGTGCTTATTATTTATCGTCCAGATACACAACTACTAATGACGATATGGATTCATTTTTAGCCAATGCAGAAGATACAGCTGAGAAGCATGGTGTTCATATTTTTTCGACTTTTAATCAGAGAGTTTCTAATTATCAGACAAGACTTTATATTTATGGTGATGATACCGTTGTTCGGGATAGTCTTAAAAGCACAATGGATATTGAGGAAAAAACATATACGGCTTTGATAGGTGGAATCACCGTAATAGAATTTGAAGATTTTAGAGAAGCAAAAAACACAGGCAATGGACAGGAAATAATGGTCAGCTATATCGGTGATGATGATGACATTATTGCCACATATCAAGATTTGGCAAAAGAATATTCTATATCGCAGCCAGAGTTTTGGCAATCAACCGAAACTGATATGATGTTCATTGTTTGGGGCCTGGTTGCCATATTGATGATTGTACTTAATATGATTGAGGTGATACGCAGGCAAAAGGAAGTAGTTGTACGAGCTTCTCTGGGCGAAAATGCTGCTGTGATTGCTCTAAAAGCTGTAGTGGCTGATATGATTTCATATGCTGCATTATTCGTCTTAGCAAAGTTGCTTGTTTCTCAATTTATATCGGGAGCGTATGAAGATCATCTCATTTTGGCAGTGTATTGTGCCGGAGCAGTTCTTTCCGTAATTCCTTATGCTGCTTTTGTCCGCTTTGATGTAAAAAAAGCCTTTGCCAATGCTTCAGATAAAAAAGGTATGTTTTATCTTCTGAACGGTCTTAAAGTATTTGCTACTGCTATGACAATTTTTACAATAACTACAAATCTCAGTAGCATTCAAGGTAATTTACTTACAAACACTACTCTTTTAGAAAATCATTATAATGATTATTATTTTGGAGTTATGCAGATTGAACCTCCTTTTGAAGAAAATGAGGAGGAATCCAAAGAGAGCAAATTTTGGAATGACCTTTACGAAAATGAATACAACACGATAAATCCGGTGGTCTGCATAGGCAGCCGGATAAGCGATACGGATAATTATATTTTTGTAAATCATAATGCCAGAGATATGCTACAAGGGTTTTCTGATATGCTTACTGAAGATGATGAAAAAGAGGATATCGTGGTCTTCGTGCCAAAGGGAAGAAATGCGGAATCATACAAAGATATCGCAAAAGAGGAAATTGGCTCTCTTACCCAAAATGCAGAAGAACTGCGTGTTGTTTATAAAGAATATTCTGGCAGAGAACAATTTTATTATCTCAATTCGAACAGAGAAGAGGCTATTGACGGATTGTCAAGAGTAACAAATCCGATTGTGATTTATCAGGCAAATGAGGCTGTTGCTTTAAATGGAAGTTATATCGAAACAGGAACATATAATGGTGAGGTAATCTACGGATGCGATGAAAGCACAATTCGTAATGCTGCGAAAAAATATTCAGAACAGCTTGGTTCACACTATTTTATGCTGACGAATGTCGGAGAGGATTACATTTATAGTCATAGTTTCCTCGTGAAACTGATTGGCTTTATAAGCTCTCTTTGCGTATTAGTATTGCTGTTAGATATCGCTATCATCATATCTGAAGTGAAAATGGAATTTAGACTTAATGCGATGGAAATCTCCCTCAAAAAGGTTTTGGGCTATCGCTTTTATGAAAGGCACAAAAGATTTATTTCCGTTAATCTCTTAGAAAATATAGCCGTTGTGATATTGATTTGCATTGTTTCAATTTTTATATCTAACGCAAGTGTCGGGATTGCTTTACTGATTGGAGCGTTGCTCACCATTATTGAAATGGCAATCATTTTCACAAATATTATGTGGGTTGAAAAAACAAATATCTCAAAGTCATTGAAGGGAGGATGTTTATGATTATAATTCGTGGCTTAAATAAAGCATTTGGAGAGAAAATAATTTTCTCTAACTTTAATTTAGAAATTCCGGATGGAAGTTTTGTAGTAATCAGCGGCGATAGCGGCAGTGGAAAAAGCACTTTACTCAATATGATTGGTGGTATCGAAAAACCGGATAGCGGCAGTATCATAATCGAAGGGCTGAATATTACCCGGCTTAAAAATAAAAACAGTTTTTTTGCGGATACAGTGGGGTTTCTTTTTCAGAATTTTGCACTGCTTGAAAATAAGACAGTTAAAGAAAATTTAAGTTTGATTAAAAAATCAAGCCGAACTAAAGTATCACTTAAAGAAGCTCTTAATCGTGTGGGGTTATCAAAGGAAGTTAACAAAAAAGTTTATCAGCTTTCCGGTGGTGAACAACAGAGAGTTGCTTTAGCTCGTCTTATGATGAAAAAATGTTCTGTTGTTTTGGCAGATGAACCTACTGGCTCACTTGACAAGAAAAATAGAGATATTGTTATGAGGTTATTGCACGAACTCAATGAAGAAGGTAAAACGGTTATCATTGTTACCCACGATCAGGGTATTATTGAAGATGAACCTTATGTTGTGAAAATCTGAGAGTACCTCTTAGAAATGTCTTGATCTACATTTTATATAATTTGGGTCAGAAGAAAATCCCTTTAGGAACTAAAGGGCGCACTTCTATACTCTCCTATCGGGAGTATCGTGCGTCCTGCGGAGCAACATTCTCCGTCAGCAGAAGAAAACTGCTTGACCGAGAATGTTGCGTCACTTCGTTCCGTCAAGGTGGCTACACCCCCTTGCGCCGCTAAAGCGGCTATCCCTTGTGGACTTGCCGTCCGCAAACAGCATAAAATGCTGTTCGCCGCCAGCAAGTTTGAAGGCGAATAAAATGAATTTTATGGAACAAGCAAATCGGAAGTTGTGGAGGAAAAGCATTATGAAAAAAATTATGTTTGGTAACAGTTTAATGCTCTTAGGTATTGCAATAATGATTCTTGCAGGTTTAGAGCTGATATACATTGGTATTATGTGGGCGTCTTTTCTTTTAATACCTGTAGGATTTATTATGGCTGTTATAGGGTTTTTTAGCAAAGACAGTTAAATTCCAGTTTGATGAAAAAAATTATTGGAGAAAAATATGGTTGGAAGAATTTATCACGTTGGATTAACCGTTTCTGATTTGGATCGTTCGATTGCTTTCTACAGAGATATTCTTAGGCTTGAATTTCAGGGCGAAATCTTTATGGAAGGCGAAGAAACAGATAAAATGTTCCGTAAGGAAAATTGTAAAGCAAGGGTTGCATATTTGAATGGTTCAAAGGCTCTTGAAGCACCACCGGTTGAATTGATTCAGTTTGTAGACAGCAAAATCCATAAAGAACAATCAGACTTGTTTACGACATCTATCTCAGAAGTATGCTTTTACACGGATGACATTGATTCTGTCTACAAAACTCTTATCGAAAATCATGTGGAGTGCTTGTCTGAACCGCAGTATTTCGATTTCAGGGCAGATGGATTTGGGGAAAGCAGAGCGTTTTATTTCAGAGACCCGGATGGAATCATTCTTGAGATGATGCAACCGTTATAAAAGGACACCAAATCGGAATTTTGTGGAGGCACATCAATGGAAACGATTTACGAAAAGTATATGGCACTTCCCATAGATAAGGGACTTTTATGTTTAGAATATGGAGATATTGCAGAGCCGTATTTTTGCTATCCCGTCAACGCAAAGCCAATCGGATTTGAAGGATGTATTCTGTATTGCTTTTTGCCGGAATATGGAGAAATGGTATTTGCCTGCAATCCAGAAAGTTGTGTAGACCAAAATGTATATCCATTAGCGGCAAATTTTGAAGATTTTATCCGTTTAATCTTGGCTTGTGGTACTGCTAACCCATTGGAGCAAATCGTTTGGATGGATAAAAATAAATTTGAAGAACACATGGCAAACGAAGAAAAAATACTGACCGATGAGCAGAGGACAGCGGCACAACAGCTACAGCGGGCATTAAGTTTGTTACCAATAGAAAATCCGTTTGAATATGTCAAATCCATTCAAAAAGATTTTGATGGTAGTAAAATACAATACAGTGATGAATACTATGAAGTTACCGGCATAGAGAACCCTAAAGGAACTAACACCCAAGATAAGCATTTAGTTGAATTTGAACCTGTCGTTTTTGAATTTAACCGCAAACAAGATAGCGACTAACAACTTCAAGTTTGTCTAACTGAACACAAAAACCGAATACCGAAAATCAGACCGTTGACTGGTCGCACTATGCGAAAAGTTGACGGTCTTTTTTTATCCGCAAAATCAAAAAAGGAGGTCAATTACAATGACAAAACCGAAAACCCTTGAACAGCTTCGAGCCGAAAAGGAACGAGCCGAGACGCAGCTTGCACAGGAACAGCACAAGCTGGAGCGTCTTGAGAATAGAAAGAAGTATCTGGAGAAAGGCGAACGCACCAAGCGCACCCACCGCCTTTGCAATCTGGGCGGCACGGTTGAGAGTCTTGCCCCGGAGGTCAAAGATCTCACACGCACCGAAATGACAGAGCTGATGGAACACATCTTTTCTCTGTCCGAAGTCCAGCGAGCCGTCCGTCACATGGCGATTACTCACACCAACCAAGCGAACAGAGAAAAGGAGTTGAAAGCCGATGGCACTATTTCATCTGAGCGTCACGCAGACTAAGCGAAGCGCAGGACAGTCCGCTATTGCTTCTGCCGCCTACCGTGCCGGGGAGCGATTGTATAGCGAGTATTACGGCGAATACAGCGACTACACCAGAAAGGGCGGCGTGATCTGCTCCAACATTCTCCTGCCGTCCCATGCACCGCCCGAATACGCAGACCGCCAGACCCTATGGAACGCCGTGGAAAAAGCCGAGCGTGGAAAGAACGCCCAGCTTGCATACAGCTTTGACATTGCCTTGCAGAATGAATTTTCCCTTGAGGAAAACATCGCTCTTGCAAGGCAATTTTTATTGGAGAACTTTGTAAGCCGGGGCATGGTGGTTGACTTCGCCGTACACCAGCCAGACCGGGAGGACGGCGGCATACCAAACCCGCATTTTCATGTGCTTTGCCCCATCCGCCCCATCGAGCAGAACGGCAAATGGGGACTAAAGCAACGCCGGGTGTACGAACTGGACGAGGACGGCAACCGTATCCGAGACCAGAACGGAGAGTTTGTTTTCAACGCCGTTCCCACTACCGACTGGGGCAGTCCCGAAACGCTGGAACATTGGCGTGAAGCATGGGCGGAGATGTGCAATGCCAAGTTTGCGGAAAAGGGGCTTGACGTTCGTATCGACCACCGAAGCTATGAGCGTCAGGGCGTGGAGCTTCTTCCCACCGTCCACGAGGGCGCAACCGTCCGGGCAATGGAGAAGAAAGGCATACGCACCGAGAAAGGCGAGTTCAACCGCTGGATCAAGGCAACCAATGCCGTTATCCGGGACATCAAGAAGAAAATCGCTCTCCTGTTTGATTGGATTGCCGAAGCAAAAGCGGAGCTTGCCAAGCCGCAGGCACCAAACCTTGTTTCTCTGCTGAACGCCTATTACACCAGCCGCAGAGCCGGGGCTTATTCGCAGAAAGGCAAGGTCAGCAACCTAAAGGAGATGAACGAAACTTTCAATTATCTCCGGGCAAACGGCATTTATTCCCTTGAAGATTTGGAACACCGTGTCAGCGAACACAGTGCTGCCACAGAGAGCTTGAAGAAAACGCTGGACGAACAGACCGCCCGAATGAAAGCAATTAAGCAGCTCTATGACAGCTCCGCTGCTTTCCAGAGCTTGAAGCCTGTCTATGACGGCTTGCAGAAAATCAAGTTTGAGAAGCCCAGAGCCAAGTACAAGGCAGAGCATGAAGCGGAACTGAAACAGTTCTACGCCGCCAGACGAAAGCTGACCGGGGAGTTCCCGGACGGCAAGGTGGATATGAAAAAGCTGTCCGACGAGTATGACGAGCTGGAACAGGCGCACAACACCACCTATGGCGAGTTTAAGACCGTCAGAGACGATTTACACCGTCTTTGGAAGGTCAAGTCATGCGTAGATACTGCCGCCCGTTTTAACGAGCGTACAGAGGAACAAAAGCTCCAAAATCGACCCCAAACACGACAGAAAAAGGAGGAACTATCCCGATGAATTACACCCAAGCACAGATTGACCGGGCAAACGCCGTCAGTCTGGAAGATTTTCTCCGCACACAGGGAGAGACACTTATCAAAAGCGGACGGGAATACCGCTGGAAAGAACATGACAGCCTGACCGTCCGGGGAAACAAATGGTTTCGCCACAGCCAGAGCAAGGGCGGCTATCCCATTGATTTTGTCATGGAGTTTTACGGCAAGTCCTTTCCCGAAGCAGTCCAGCTCTTAACCGGCGAAAGCGCCGAGGGACAGAGCGAAGCCAGCACAGCACCGCCCACAGCGTTTCACTTGCCCTTGCACAACAGGACAGCCGACAGAGCAATTCAATATCTTTGCGAAAGCCGAGGTCTCAACAAAATGCTTGTTGAGGCTTTTCTTCTTTCCGGGGATATTTACGAGGACGCAAAGCGGCACAATGTTGTGTTTGTCGGCAGAGACCGAAGCGGTACGCCGAGATACGCCCATGTGCGAGGAACGGCAGACCCATTCAGACAGGACATTGCCGGGTCTGACAAATCCTATCCGTTCCACTATGAGGGAAACGGCAACCAGCTCTTTGTCTTTGAAGCACCGATTGACCTTTTGTCCTTTATCTGCCTTTATCCGCAGGACTGGCAGAAAAGAAATTATCTTGCCCTGGGCGGCGTTTCGGGCAAAGCCCTTGACCGTTTTCTTTCTGAACGCAAGGACACCCGAAAAGTGTTCCTCTGCCTTGACAGCGACACCGCAGGAAGTGAAGCCTGCTCCCGACTGGCGCAGGACATTCCCAGCGAGATCGCCGTCATTCGCCTTGTCCCGGCAAGGAAAGACTGGAACGATGTTCTCCGTCAGCAAGGGGACATTCCCAGCCGCAAATTCATAGCCGAGACAATCACGCTGCGAGAGCTGTCCACCGCCCAGCCTGTCCCAATGCTCCGCATGGCAGATGTGGAGCTGACGAGCGTGGATTGGCTATGGTTTCCGTATATCCCCTTTGGAAAGCTGACGATCATACAGGGCAACCCCGGCGAGGGCAAGACCTACTTTGCCATGCGTCTTGCGGCGGCTTGCACCAACCGAAAGCCCTTGCCCGGTATGGAAACCCTTGAGCCTTTCAACATCATCTACCAGACCGCAGAGGACGGTCTGGGCGATACCGTTAAGCCCCGGCTGATGGAAGCGGACGCAGACCTTGAAAGAGTGCTTGTCATTGACGATAGAGACACGCCGCTGACCCTTGCCGATGAGCGCATAGCAAGGGCAATCCGTGAGAACAACGCAAGGCTGGTTATCATTGATCCGGTGCAGGCGTTTCTGGGCGCAGATGTGGACATGAACCGGGCAAATGAAGTCCGTCCCATCTTCCGCAGTCTGGGAGACATTGCACAGGCTACCGGGTGCGCTATTGTGCTGATCGGACACCTCAACAAAGCCGCAGGAACGCAAAGCACCTACCGGGGATTAGGGTCTATCGACATTACGGCGGCAGTCCGCAGCCTGCTTTTTATCGGCAAGCTGAAGGACAGCCCCACAACGAGGGTGCTTATCCATGAGAAAAGCTCCCTTGCGCCGCCCGGACAGTCCCTTGCCTTTTCTCTGGGAGACGAGAAAGGCTTTGAATGGATAGGAGCTTATGACATTACCGCTGACGAGCTTCTTGCCGGGACAGACACCGCCAAGACCGAAAGCAAGACCGCACAGGCAGAAGCACTGATACTGGAACTGCTGGCAGACGGAAAGCGTATGCCGAGCGCAGAGCTGGAAAAGGCAGTCAATGAGCGTGGGATTTCCTCACGCACCATGAGAACGGCAAAAAGCCGTATCGGAGACAGGCTTGTGACCGAGAAAGACGGCACAGCATGGGTCTGCTATCTCCGAGACTGACAGCAGGAACACGGCAAGCGTGGCAAAGACGGCAAGGTTTTTATAGATACCTTAGTGTTGCCGCCTTGCCTTGTTCCCTCATACCGACACCGCCCGATGATGAACAGTCACCGGGCATTTTTCATTTACAGGAGGATTTTGAATGAACAACAATACCGCAACCAACACCGCCACTTGCCCGACTGTCAGAAAGCAGATTGGCAAGACCACCTATATCGTCCGTGTCCATTTCAGCGAGACCGCAAAAGAGACGATGGAGGACAAAATCAAGCGTCTGCTGCGTGAGGAAGTCCGCAAAATGTAACTTCTTTTTGAATTTGATGAAAAAGTCCTTGACTTTTCGTCTCTGGCAAAACGGCCAAGTCGATTCTTATTTCCTGCGGTGCCCGGCTCGCACCCTTCGACATTCAGGAAGTCCGGGATGCCACCATGTACGATGAGCTGGAACTGGACAAGCTGGGTGACCGGAAAACGGCGCTGTTCCTTATCATGAGCGATACGGACAGCACCTTTAACTTTCTGATTTCCATGATCTACACCCAGCTTTTCAACTTGCTGTGCGACAAAGCCGATGATGTGTACGGCGGTAAGCTGCCAGTCCATGTCCGCTGCCTGATCGACGAGTGTGCCAACATTGGTCAAATTCCGCAGCTAGAAAAGTTGGTAGCCACCATCCGCAGCCGTGAGATCTCGGCGTGTCTGGTCTTGCAGACACGCAGCCAGCTGAAAGCCATCTACAAAGATAACGCGGATACCATCGTGGGCAACATGGACAGCCAGATTTTCCTCGGCGGCAGCGAACCCACCACCCTGAAAGAGTTGTCTGAAGCACTAGGGAAAGAAACAATCGACAGCTATAACAATTCCGACACCAGAGGAAACTCACCATCTTACGGCACAAATTACCAGAAACTTGGTCATGAATTATTGAGCCGCGATGAAATAGCTGTGCTGGATGGCGACAAGTGCATCCTGCAGCTGCGTGGCGTCAGACCTTTCCTTTCGGACAAATACGACCTGACCCAGCACCCGAACTACAAGTACACCTCCGATTATGACCCCAAGAACGCCCTCGATATCGAGAAGTTCTTGAACCGAAAAGAAAAAATCCACCCGGATGATACCTTCATCATGGTGGATGCCGATTCACTCCCGCCCGCCTGATAAGACGAGCGGTTATTTTTTACCCATTGACCCAACAGGTACACCGGAAAATCAGCCTTCGCCATGGTTTTCGGCTTTTTGCAAACGGATTTCAGGTGTGTGCAGGGTCACTTTTTCAAAACAAAGGAGATTTTTCTATGGAATTCTTTAACAGCGCAGTGGACGTTCTGAAGACTCTGGTTGTGGCATTGGGTGCCGGTCTGGGCGTGTGGGGTGCCGTCAACCTGATGGAGGGTTACGGCGGCGATAACCCCTCCGCAAAGAGTCAGGGGATGAAGCAGCTCATGGCTGGCGGCGGTGTTGCCCTGATTGGCATCACCCTGATCCCCCTGCTGAGCGGTCTGTTCGGCTGATCTTTTCCGGGCGGCGATTGCCGCCCCGTACATATTTACTTGCAAGTGTTTTCAGCCCCTCCGTGGCAAACGGATTCTTATCACAAGAGGAAACGCATTGCAAATCGAATATTCACCTTTATTCTGAAAGGACGGTGCTATTATGCAGATTCTGACTCACCTTATTTTTCTGCTCAACCTGCTCAAGACCCTTATCAACCATTTTTCTTGATAGGTGGTGGCGCTGAGTGGAAACAGTTCTCAAAGCGATCTCTGATTGGATCAAGTCGCTGCTGACAGCGGCAATCATGTCCAACCTTTCCGGCTTGTTTGATGATGTGAACACCCAAGTGGGCGGCATCGCCCAGCAAGTCGGCACCAAACCATCCAGTTTTGAACCGCGCGTTTTCGCTATGATCGAAGCCCTCTCCCGGAATGTGGTGCTGCCCATTGCAGGTGTGATTTTGACCTTTATTGCCTGCTACGAGCTGATTCAGCTCATCACAGAGCACAACAACATGGCACAATTTGAACCTGCGCTGCTGATGAAATGGATCTTCAAGACTGCCATTTCGGTGTGGATGATCTCCAACACCTTCGACATCATCATGGCGGTGTTTGACGTGACTCAGCAGGTGGTGGCAAATTCCAGCGGCATCATCAGCGGCAACACAAGGGTCAACGATATCGGCTTGTCGATGCTGCAATCCAGCATGATGCAGATGGACGTAGGCCCCTTGTTCGGGCTGTTCTTACAGTCCTTCTTCATCGGCATCACCATGCGCATCCTGTCTATCGTGATTTTCGTCATTGTCTACGGACGCATGATTGAGATCTACATGATGGTCAGCCTTGCTCCGATGCCCATGGCAACATGGGGCAACCACGAGCAATCCCATGTGGGACAGAACTACCTTCGTTCTCTGTTTGCGCTGGGATTTCAGGGCTTCCTGATCCTGATCTGCGTGGCGATCTACGCTGTTCTGCTTCAAAATGTCGCCATATCCGGGGATGCCATCAACTCGATCTGGAGCATCGTGGGGTACACGGTGCTGCTGTGCTTTACGCTGTTCAAGACTGGTTCTGTTGCCCGGAGCATTCTGGGCGCACACTAAGGAGGTGGAATTTTGGCAGCTTATATTTCCGTGCCGCGCGATTTCAGCAAGGTGAAGTCCAAAGTGGCCTTCAACCTGACCGCCCGGCAGCTTATCTGCTTTGGTGCAGCGGCAGTCGTTGGTGTGCCGCTGTTCTTTGTTTTGCGGGACACCGCAGGCAATACCGGCGCTACCCTTGGCATGATGGCGGTCATGCTGCCTATGTTTTTTCTGGCGATGTATCAGAAGAACGGTCAGCCCGCTGAAAAGATCCTGCGGTACTACCTTCAGGCACGCTTTGTTCGCCCGAAGGTGCGTCCGTACCAGACCCGCAATTACTATGCACTGCTTATGAAGGGAGATGACGCCCATGATTCCGTTTCTGAAAAAGAATAAGGACGGCGGCAAAAAGCCGCCCAAGTCCATGGTACCCCGCACAGCACAGGAGAGCATTCCGTTCCAGCGGATGTTTGAGGACGGCACCTGCCGTGTCCGTCCCGGCTATTACACCCGCACCATCCAGTATCAGGATATCAACTATCAGTTGGCGCAGCAGGAGGACAAGACCGCTATTTTTGAGGAATGGTGCTCTTTTCTCAACTTCTTCGACAGCTCTATCCACTTTGAGTTGTCCTTTGTGAATACCGCTACGGACAGCGCAGACTTTGAAAAGTCCATCCGTATCCCGTACCAGCAGGATGGTTTTGATGATGTGCGCGCCGAGTATTCCCAGATGCTGCGGCAGCAGCTTTCTAAGGGCAACAACGGCTTGACAAAGACCAAGTTCCTGACCTACGGCATCGAGGGCGACAGCATGGCGCAGGTCAAACCGCGGTTGGAGCACATCCAGAACGACCTGATGAACAACTTCCACAGGCTTGGCGTTCTGGCAAAACCGCTGGACGGTACGGAGCGTCTGCGGCTGATGCACGGAATGCTGAACATGGACGGTGCCAATAAGTTTCACTTCAACTGGAAAGACCTTGTGCCCAGCGGCCTGTCCGTAAAGGATGCCATTGCCCCCACTGCACTGGCGTTTAAGAACAGCCGCACGTTTCAGATGGGCGGCATCTTCGGGGCGGTCAGCTTCCTGAATATCACGGCTTCTGACCTGAGCGACCAGTTGCTGAAGGATTTTCTGGACATGGATTCCAGCCAGATCGTTACCATGCACATCCAGTCTGTTGACCAGAACAAGGCCATCAAAACCATCAAGCACACCATCACCGAACTGGACCGCAGCAAGATCGAGGAGCAGAAAAAAGCCGTCCGCGCCGGATACGACATGGACGTGCTGCCGTCTGATTTGGCGACTTATGGGCGGGACGCAAAAGCCCTGCTGAAAGAATTGCAGAGTCAGAACGAGAGAATGTTTTTGGTGACATTCCTTGTCCTGAACACCGGCAAGACTGAGCAGGAACTGGAAACCAACGTGTTTCAGGCGGTCAGCATTGCCCAGAAGCACAACTGCGAACTGTGCCGTCTTGATTTCCAGCAGGAGCAGGGGCTGATGAGCAGCCTGCCGCTGGCAGACTGCCAGATCGAGATCCAGCGCGGCCTGACCACCAGCAGCACGGCGATCTTTGTGCCGTTTACCACACAGGAACTGTTCGATAACGGCAAAGAAAGCCTGTACTACGGTCTGAACGCCTTGTCCAGCAATCTTATCATGGTGGACCGCAAAAAACTGAAAAATCCCAACGGCCTGATTTTGGGCATTCCCGGCTCCGGCAAGTCCTTCAGTGCAAAGCGTGAAATCTGCAACGCGTTCCTCGTGACGGACGATGATATTATCATCTGCGACCCGGAATGTGAGGTGCGACACGAAGTCGCGTAATGTATTGCGTGTAAACGCTACTCTATCCATTTGGAGTAACCCTACTGTGACCTGCACTGGTCTAAAGCCGGCGTTGGGAAGCTCACAGGACAATATGGGAAATCTGCCAGCCTAAAAGCAGACATACCGTTAGGGTAAAGAATGCTATGTCGAATGTAATGTGAACCATCGTAAGGATCGTTACAGGGAATAGGTGAAATAAGGCTGATACACCTACACCAAAAGGTGCCGGAGGTGGCCAAGGGGCCTTTCGCTACCCCGAAGCAAATGGACACAAATCCTCCCGGTTCAAAGATGGCGGCTAAGGCATTCATGAATTATGCATTACGTGGAACGTGGAAAACCCTATGCACTCCTTTAATAAAGGTATCGACCTCGCAAGAGGGAGAAACGGTGCAGAGGGTATGAGATGGAATAAAAAGCGAACGGTTCACTGTAACGGTGAGCATAGGGGTTCAAAATTTGCCCTGACCTGAAAGGGTGCTGACTTATTCCGGGTATTTCATGGCAAGATTGGAGGTATCCCTGTGAACGATAAGTATTCAACGACGGAAGGTAAAACTTCTGAGAAGCTGTCGGACGAAGCTATGTTGAGTGCCCAATGGAAAAACATTGACTGGCATAAGGCAGAGCGGGAAGTCAACAGGCTACAAATCAGGATTGTCAAGGCAACTCAGCAAAAAGACTACAACGCAGTAAAACGACTTCAGTATCTTCTGACACATTCCTTTTACGCCAAAGCACTGGCTGTTAAGCGTGTCGTTACCAACGATGGGCGCAAGACTCCCGGTGTGGATGGTGTTCTCTGGAACACCCCGGCGAAGAAAATGAAAGCGGTTCTATCGCTGACAGATAAAGGGTATCGTGCGCGTCCTCTCCGTAGAGTGTATATCGAAAAGAAGGACAAGAAGAAAAAGCGTCCATTGGGCATTCCTACAATGTATGACCGCGCAATGCAGGCTCTCTATGCTTTGGCACTGGAGCCGGTGGCGGAAACAACAGCAGATGGGAAATCCTTTGGTTTCCGAAAAGGAAGATGCGCACAGGATGCCTGCGAATATCTGTTCAATGCACTGTCGCGCAAGCACATTTCTCCGAAGTGGGTTTTGGAGGGTGACATCAAAGGTTGTTTCGACCATATCAGCCATGACTGGCTTCTGGCGAACATCCCCATGGACAAGAACATTTTGAAGCAGTTCTTAAAGGCGGGATTTATCTATCAGCGCGAACTCTTTCCTACCGAGGAAGGAACTCCGCAAGGTGGTATTATCTCCCCCATTCTGGCGAACATGACGCTGGATGGTATCGAGAAGAAGCTGGTCGAACGCTTTCACACGAACGCGCTCGGTAAGGTCGATTTAAGATTTAAGAATGCCCACAAAGTAAACTTCGTCCGCTATGCAGACGATTTTGTGGTCACAGCGGCAACACCTGAACTGGCTCTTGAAGCAAAGGAGCTGATTCGAGAGTTTCTCGCTGAACGCGGATTGGAACTTTCTGATGAAAAGACCGTTGTCACCAACATTGACGATGGTTTTGACTTCCTCGGCTGGAACTTCAGAAAGTATAACGAAAAGCTGATTATCAAGCCTTCCCAAAAGGCGGTCAAGGCTATCGTTTCCAATATCTCTGACACGATTCTCCGCAGAGGAAAAGCGTGGCAGCAAGATGTTCTGATTATGAAGTTGAATGAACAAATTCGAGGTTGGACTAATTACCACCAGTCCGTATGCGCAAGTGATGCGTTCGCGCATCTGGACTACGTCCTGTACGAACTGCTGTGGCGATGGGCTAAAAGACGGCACCCAAAGAAGAACAAGTGGTGGATTTCCACGAGATACTGGCATCGTGTCGGTAACCGGAACTGGGTGTTCTCTACGGAAAACAAGGAGCTGATTCGGGTGGACAGCACAGCTATTGTGCGGCACACCAAGATAAAAGCGTCTGCAAATCCGTTCCTCGATGAGGCGTATTTCCAAAAGAGGAAATTCGACAAAGGAATGCACCGGCTGACTGGAAAATTCAAGACTATCTGGAAAAACCAGAACGGGCTGTGCTACCACTGCGGAATGCCGATGGACGTAACGGAAGAAAGAGAAATCTTCTACCTTGCACCAAAGGCAAAGACTGGCACGGAAGATGTTCGTAATATGCGCTACGTTCATTGCTCCTGCCAGCGTATTTATGCTGAGAACCGCTTGAAAAAGTGATGAAATGCTTGAGCCGTATGACGGGAAACTGTCACGTACGGTTCTTAGGCGGGAAAGCGGTGGTAACACCGCTGACCCAGCCGATTACGCGTCGCTGGTGGAGCGTCTGCATGGGCAGGTCATCCACATCAGCCCTGCCAGTACCCAGTATATCAACCCTATGGACATCAACAGCAACTACTCGGAAGAGGATAACCCGCTGGCTTTGAAAGCTGACTTTGTGCTGTCCCTGTGCGAACTGGTGGTCGGCGGCAAAGAGGGCTTGCAGCCGGTGGAAAAGACGGTCATTGACCGCTGCGTCCATGTGGTCTACCGCAAGTATTTCGAGAACCCCATCCCGGAAAATATGCCGCTGCTGGAAGACCTCTACAATGCACTGTTGACGCAAGACGAACCGGAAGCCCGCCATGTGGCGGCTGCGCTGGAAATCTACGTCAAGGGCAGTTTGAACATTTTCAATCACCACACCAACGTAGATATCAATAACCGCATCGTCTGCTTTGACATCAAGCAACTGGGCAAGCAACTCAAAAAGCTGGGTATGCTCATCGTGCAGGATGCCGTGTGGGGGCGTGTGACAGCCAACCGCAGTGCCGGAAAATCCACCCGGTACTATGCAGACGAGTTCCACCTTTTGCTGAAAGAGGAACAGACTGCGGCGTACAGCGTTGAAATTTGGAAGCGTTTTCGTAAGTGGGGCGGCATCCCGACAGCCCTAACGCAGAACGTCAAAGATCTGCTGGCAAGTCCCGAAGTATCAAATATTTTTGAGAATTCGGACTTCGTTTATATGCTCAATCAGGCGAACGGTGATCGGCAAATCCTCGCAAAGCAGCTCAATATCAGCCCGCATCAGCTTTCCTACGTTACCCACTCCGGCGAAGGTGAAGGGCTGCTGTTTTTCGGTAACGTGATCCTGCCCTTTGTTGACCACTTCCCGAAAGACCTTGAACTCTACCGCATCCTCACGACCAAGCTCAACGAGATCTCGGAGGGCGCACAGAAATGAGTGAACCGAAACTGATCATCAAAGAGGAATCGTCCGCAAAAAAGACCCGTTCTCCCCCGAAGAAACCCAAGGTGGAGCAGTCGGTGCCCAGAAAGAAAAAGCTGAAAACCGATGCAGATAAGGTTGCGGAAAGGGCGCAGCACCTGCGTTTTGGCAAAGCCGAGATCACCCCGGATGAAGCATCCCGCATGACAAAGCAGCAGAAACGTGCTATGTATGCCGCTGCTGCCGCCCGGTCTGCGGTGCATCGGGAGGTTGACCAGTACGAGGACGATAATGTGGGCACGCAGGCTTTAAGCGAGGGCGAAAAAGCTGCCGAGACTACCCACGATATTTCCAAGAGCCGTTACGCCAGAAAGCTGAAAAAGAAAGCCAAGATGCAGGGCAAGAAAGGGGCCCGAACCGCAAAATCTTCCGTGCAGAAGCCGCCTGCGGCACAAGATGCAGGCGCATCCAGCACCGGCGAGGGCAGTTCTAACTGGCTTTCACGCTGGAAACAGCGGCAAGAAATCCGTAAAAGTCACTATGCCGCCGCCCATTCGGGTACAGCGGCACAGACCGCAGGCGGCAAAGCGGTATCCAATGGCACCACTGCTGCGAAGTCTGGCATGGAACAGGTCATCGACAAAGGAAAATCGGTGGTCAGTACCGCAGTCAACGGCATTGCCAATTTTGCAAAAAGCAACGCGCACGTTCTTTTGATCGTGGGCGTTTTTCTTTTGCTCTTGCTGCTGGTCATGTCGGCATTTTCGTCCTGTTCCATTCTGTTTTCAGGCACCACGCAGGTATCCGGTCAGACCATTTACACCGCAGAGGACCGGGACATCCGGGGAGCCGAAACCGACTACAAGAAGCTGGAAAAGGAGCTGGACAAAAAGATCAAGCGCACCACCACCGACCACCCCGGCTACAACGAGTACCAGTATCACCTTGATCCCATCGAGCATGACCCATGGCAGTTGACCTCTTTTCTCACGACTCTCTATGACGATTACACCCGGTCAGAGGTGCAGGGCAAGTTGAAGGAGACCTTCAAAAAGCAGTACAAGCTGACCACATGGGTGGAGGTGCAGATACGGTATAAGACCGTCTGGGTCATCAGTCCGGCAGGAATCCCAGTCCCTACGCAGGTGCCCTATGAGTACCGCATCTTCCACACCAAATTGGTGAATAAAGGGCTGGAAGTGGTTATCCGGGAGGAACTGGACAACGACCAGTGGAAACGCTATGAGATCTTTCAGGATACGCTGGGTGGTCGGCCTTATCTGTTCAACGGCGGTCTGCCGCCCGGTGGCTCCGATGGCTCCGGCACACCCGGCATCGACTATCAGGTTCCGGCAGAAGCCCTGACGGACAGCGAGTTTGCCGCTATCTACAAGGAGGCGCAAAAGTATGTGGGCACGCCCTACGTCTGGGGCGGTTCTACCCCGGAAACCGGGTTTGATTGCTCCGGCTACGTTTGCTGGGTCTACAACCAGAACGGCTACAATGTGGGGCGCACCACCGCCAACGGTCTGTGGAACAAGAGCCAGCACATTTCCGAAGCCGAAGCAAAGCCCGGCGACCTTGTTTTCTTTGAAGGAACGTATGATACGCCGGGGAAAAGTCATGTGGGCATCTACCTTGGAAACGGCAAGATGGTGTCTGCCGGAGACCCCATAAAGTATGCTGATATTCACTCGTCCTACTGGCAGAAATACCTGTCCGGTTTTGGACGGCTTTCAAAATGATTGGAGGAAGAAATGAGCGAAAAACTCGATAAACTGCGCGCTTCTCTGGAAAAGGAAAGGGAGCGTCGCATTAAGATCAACACTCGCATTGAAAGCCTTGAGCGGCGGATTCAGGAAGCAGAAGCTGCCGAGGTCAACGAGATGGTGCGCACCGCCAAGGTCACGCCGGAACAGCTTGCCGCCCTGCTGCGGCAGTCTGCAACTTCCACCCCGACCCCGGCTGCGCTGTCCGCAGTCGGTGCTACGTTCAACAAGGAGGAACCTAATAATGAAGATGATGAATAAGTTCTGCGCCCTGATGCTGTCGGTGGCACTGTGCGCTGGCATGGCGGCTCCTGCTTTTGCCTATGGCGGTGAGCCTGTGGAGGAAGCGGAGCAGCCTGTCCTGACTTCTACCACCGATGAAGAAGATGTAGTCACCGTGACCGATGAGGAAACCGGTGCCCTGACCCCGGAGGGCAACCTGACGCTGGTGGACGACTACCACACCAACTATTCTGATGGCAGCGGTCAGCAGTTTATCACGCTGGTGTCGAAGTCGGGTGCGACTTTCTATCTGGTGATAGACCGCAACGCCAAAGGGCAGCAGACCGTCCACTTTATGAATCTGGTGGACGAAGCGGACCTTTTGACACTGATGGAAGAGGATGCCGCCGATGCCTACACCGCTGAAAAAGAAGCAGCGGCGCAGGCGGAACAGGATAAGCTGAAAGCCGAGGAAGAAGCGAAAAAAGCCGCCGAAGAAGCGGCAGCATCCGGCGAGGAACAGCCCAAGGAAAACAAGGTCACAAGTATCGCATCCGGCTTTCTGGGTGTGGTCGTGCTGATTGCGCTGGCGGCAGGCGGCGGCTTCTACGCTTTCACAAAGCAGAAGCAGAAAAAGCAGGCCGAAAAAGAAGCCCTTGACCCCGATGCAAACTACACCGAGGACAAGGGCGATTTTGAGATTCCCACCGAGGACGAGCCGGAGGACACCGGCGAGGAAGATACCGAACCCATCTGATTTTAAGGCGGCATTTGCCGCCGTACATAACTATCATTTGTGTATTTTTCGGAAGCGCAATCATTGTGGCCGAATGCTATATATCGTATCAAATTGGTATGGATCTGATTGTAAAACTTTTCCATTTGAAATCACGATAATTGTTTCGCCTTCTTTAATTTGCGATAGTTGAACTTGCCCTTTCAAATAATCTGATGCTCCATGAATTATGTATTCATCATCGGCATCATACAACTGGTTTTTTGCTATTGCATAGATACAGTTCTCTTGCAAATCCACATTTGTGACTGTGAGCTTCGATTCTTTTCTATCTAAAAAATTCACTTTGAAAAAACCAAAGGAAAAAACTACTATCATTGCAGTGCAAATGCTGAAAACCACTTTCTTTGTCATTTTATACACCTCCATTTTTTTGCTTCCAATAGGAGCTTTTGCTTAGTCAACGTAATT
Organism: Faecalibacterium sp. BIOML-A1; assembly: GCF_009679715.1. Classification (NCBI taxonomy): domain Bacteria; kingdom Bacillati; phylum Bacillota; class Clostridia; order Eubacteriales; family Oscillospiraceae; genus Faecalibacterium; species Faecalibacterium sp. BIOML-A1. Next base: position 10,624 of record NZ_WKZJ01000010.1, on the reverse strand, counting down.
CGCCTTATGTTTGTGACAGCTTTTTTGAAAAAATCTCTGTTTTTCGTTATGTTTGTACGCTTATACAAAAAATCTCCATGTTATTTGTTGATTCTAACAAATAACATGGAGGCTCATATTAAAAATGTTTTCAGCGATTCTCGCAATCTCATCTTGTGAGATGTTTCCCATAATCGTGTTTGAAATGCCTCTCTGCTCCCAGCTTAAAATATATACTGTATCGCCGTTCTTTTCTACGCTCGTTCCCAAAGTTGCGTCTGCGTCTCCAACTTTTACGTTCTCATAAGTTGTATGCTCATTGTCAAACGAGGACTGTTGCCCCGGCTGTATAATGGAGCATCGAACAGTATATCCTTTGCCGCTTCCTTTTGACGAGTAAACGTGCAAAAAGTTTTCTGCGCTTTCAAATTCCTGCTCACGATCTCGTTCAAAGCCGTCCGGCACATAATGATCGCTGTATCCATCCGGCAATCGTTCCAACGGTTCGCCGTCCACTTGATACGTCAGCTGCATCTCAATCGGCAAGAACTTCTGAATCATCGTGTAGACTGCCTTGCGGAAGTCCGCACTTACTGTAAGCGCACCGAGAGTTAAAATTACCAGCGTCAGGGCCGCAATAAGCACTCGTTTCAGCACAGGGCGGCGTTTATGCAACGCCGCTTGCAGGCGGGCATCCCATCGGGAAGTGTCCGGGTAGCGTTCTTTAAGCTGCGCCGGAGTTGGTAGCTCGTTCAGTTCTTTCTGTGCATCTGCATGGATTGCCATCATCAACGCAGTGTCAAAAGAAACTTCTGTCTGCTCACTCATAGTGGTTCAACTCCTTCCACAATAGTTTTCTTCCACGGAAAAGCCGCATCCGAACCACTTCGTCCGTCAGTCCAAGCGATTTGGCAATCTCCCGGTTGGTGTAGCCCATTGCCAAAAGGCGCAGTGGGTCACGGTACATCGGTTTCATCTGTCCGATCAGTTCTGTCAGGTGTTCGATGTTGTCGGCGCTGACTGCTGCATCATCCGGCACCGGGGCACCATCTGGTGCGTCCGATACTTCTTCCAGCAGCTCTTCTCGCTGATTGCGAAGCATATCGTATGCACGGCTTCTACTACAACTAACGAGATAAGCGGCAAGTTCGTGACAGTTTTCTCGATGAATTTTAGAAAAATTTTTGGCAACGTACAAAAACACTTCTTGCAGTACGTCTTCTGCCAGATACGAATCGCCCATAATTTTGTAAGCGGTATGATAGACCAGCCGCTTGTAAGTATTATATACAGCTATAAACTGTTCTTCATTGCTTTGATCGTCAAGAACAGCTAAGTACAGAGAAAGCAACACAACCACCTCCAACTGATTCGCAACGATTGGATGTAGTGTACCACGAACCAACAAAAATGTCGAATGTCACTAATGTTGTAAAGGAGCGTGATGCCATGACCCAACCAAAAACTGACCTCGCCTATTTCCGTAGCGAAAAAGCCAAAGCAGAGCAGAAGCTGCACTACCGCAGAAGAAGCCCTTGACCCTGATGCAAACTACACCGAGGACAAGGGCGACTTCGAGATTCCCACCGAGGACGAGCCGGAGGAACCCGGTGAGGAAGATACCGAACCCATCTGATTTTAAGGCGGCATTTTGCTGCCTTACATATTGCAATCCAAAACAGATTGGAGGGATTTTTATCGCAAAATTAGTCGTGGCGGAAAAGCCATCCGTCGCTATGTCCTATGCAAAAGTCCTTGGCGCTACCAGCCGCAAAGACGGCTACCTTGAAGGGAACGGCTATTTGGTGAGCTGGTGTATTGGTCATTTAGTGGAGCTGGCACCGCCCAATGTCTACGATGCCAAGTACGTTAAGTGGAGCATCGCAGACTTGCCCATCCTGCCGCAAAAGTGGCAGTATCTGGTGTCTGCGTCCACCAAAAAGCAGTTTGGCATTTTGCAAAAGCTGATGCACCGCCCGGATGTGGAGAGCATTGTGAACAGTTGCGATGCAGGGTAGTGCGGTTAGGTGACTTAAGAGAAAGAAAAAGAGACCTCATCTCGTAAAAAAGCTAACGCGGTCGTCCGTTTCTGTATTGAAATACAGTGGACGGCCGCGTTAGCTTTTGGTGACCAAATAATGCCATGCCCCACAAGCAGGCAGATCAGCTGTTATCTTGGATTATTTGATGTTGCTATCAAGTTCTTGTGGTTCAAAACGCAATCTAAAACTCAATGGATTTTGCTATTTCTAACACTTGGCTTTCCGACACGGAATTCGATTCAAGTTCAACGGCAACAAAACATTCTTTCTCGTTGTTATAAGAGAGGATGCCCCAGTTGTTCACAGGCTCAGCGTTTGCACCATCCTGATAAACTACTGTTGTAAGTGCAGTCGTTCCATATTTGTTTGTTTTAACCACATCATACCTGCTGTCTGTATCAAATCTGTAGACCGACCCAAGCCGAAGTGCAGAATATACGACCTGCACGGAATCTTTATCTCCCTCGTATGGTTCATAATTGCTGTAACCAATTGCACCGATAAGTGTGTGATCACTATCATAAATGTCATACACGGTGTACAGCGGATTCAATCCAGCAAGCATGAGCGGCTCATGTTCGGTGTCTGACTTTTTTGTTTTCTCCTGAAATTTCCACCCCTGTGGAAGTGTAATGGAAATCGCGCAATTCGATTGTTCCGATTCTTGTGCAGAAAATTCAATTTTATGATTTGGAATTCTTTCACCTTCAAATGTCCATCCATCTAAAATTTTTGATGCCATTTCAGCATATTCTCCACCTGTAGATGCAGACTTCAAATATTTATAAAGCGCCTTCTTTTCTTCATCTGACCCAGTATAGGAAATTTCTGACCTAATTCCCGTTATGACAAGTTCTTCAAACTTCTCATCGGTCATCAGCTTACTATGCTTCAGTATCCGAAGCGTATCTTCTGGAAATTCAACAAGCCGCTTAGACAATACCGAAAAACAATCTTCGGTATATCCGCCATCTGAAATTTTAAGTTCTTCTAATATTTGACCCGTTTCCATATCCTCAAGTTCTGATAAAAAATCTTGTGGATTTGATACCGATATGGAAACAGAGGATTCGGTGGAGGATGACGGTAGCGAATTTGTTGCGCAGGCGGATAAACTGGCCAGCATGATTGTGAGAATCACTATTTGAAATCGTTTCATCAGACATAACCTCCATTTTGTGTACTCCAGCAGGAGCTTTTGTTTAGTCAACGTAGTTCACACTGTGTTTGTGACAGCTTTTTTGAAAAAAGTTCAAAATCTTGTCAGCTTTGGACGCTTCAACAAAAAAGTGCCCACACATTTGTAAATGACAACAAGCGCGTGGGCAAAAATTCAGCCAGTGTGGAAGAATCATTTTTCTCACTAAATGACCCCAAATAATGTGACGAACTCTCAACCTCTATTATTACACCATCCGGCATTCTGTATTTTTCTAAACTGAGATTCAAACCTTTAAGTGGGATTGTTCTAGCCAGTTGAGGGATAGAAACTGTATGGAGAATATCAATTTTTGATAAACCTCTATACGTTTCTGTCTTTTCGGCTTCACTTAGCAACCGTTCTGCATACTGATTTGAAATAACTTGTATGCGAAATTGTTCTTTTTCATCCTCGTTCATCTCAAGTGGAACGCCGTGCAATGTGTCCACAATATAGGACGAAATTTTAGCGAAGTGCTCGTCAAAATCAGTGGTATCTTCGTTGGTCATATTTCTGTTCTACCCTCATTATAAGCTTTCCGGTCTGCTTAAAGTTATAGCTTTCAGCGTAAAGCTTCCGTAGTTTTTAATGCTAAACGATAGTTATCGAACTTTTCCACAGTTTTTGCAAAAACGTTCAGAAGAAGCATTTAATGTTCCGCAGTCCGGGCAATACCATCTTCCGTCTGGCATCGGTTCAACAGGCGAGGGCGTTTGGTGTGCTTTTGCTGGAGTTTGAACGGGTGATGCAGTAAACAGCGGCGCAATATTCACATCTCTACGGCCAACACCAGCGAGACTTCTAAAATCCCACGATTTAACTTCTTGTGCCAATGTCCGTTTTGGTTCAATATACTGACCGCACCGTTGGCAATATCGAACACCCAACTTGTTTTCATAACCACAATTTTTACAAGCCATCAAAAATCCCCCTTTGCTTCTTGTTTAGAGACTTTACCTTCCTTTATCGAATAGCTAAAATTATCGAACCCACTAAAAATAGTGTCGAAATTCCCAACATAATCCATGCGGACTTCACTTTTGGGCTATTACTACAACTTTTGAAAGATATTGCCATCTGAATATAATACAAGGCTACAATTCCATATGAGAAAAACAAAGCAGCCCAAGCATACGGCACTGCACTTTCAGGGGTTAGTCTCACAAGATTACCAAGCCATATCGAAACGCACCCCCAAAGTGGTAAAGGCGCAGCAAGAAAGAAATCATTTTTCTTGTCCATTTTTGTCCTCCTGTGACCTGATAATACGGTTTTATGGCATATTATCTTTGCATGGATTTGCGAATCACTCAGCCTTAAATACACGAATTGAGAAATATACCAATTATCAGCATCAGCATTCCAAAAGTGATCTGTGAACCCAAAAGACCTCCACCAGCATCATTTTTATCAGTGCTTTTAATTGCTTTCACCAAAAATTTAGGGAATATCACGCCTAAAATCGCCATTAAAACTATTATTATTCCTCTCATTTGATTTTCTCCCCTCTTATGCACATATTAGGTCAACTATGATAACATCAAAGCACAAGAATCAATCAACGTCCACAATTTTGTAGCAAAACAGAGAAATTTTGTAACGAAATCGGTGTGCGTACAGATAGTATGTTCCCTAACAGTGGACATCCAGCATTAGGGGAGCACACCAAAGCTACCTTTCGCCATATTACAAGTCAATCGTCAACCAAAGGCTTTTGACTATTTGAAGTTTTGGCATAATCGTATTATACTTGTAAGGAACAGGGCTGTATGTTGTGTAATGAAAAGCGGTCCCATGTGCACATGTGCAATGGAGGGATTTCAAAATGAATGTCTTGGTTTGTGACGATGAACGGCAGATCGTTGATTCTATCATTGAAACACTTGAAAAGAAAACCGAAGAAACACAGGTATCATCAAGATTTTATGGATTTTCTCAACCAAGTCAAATAGACTTATCACTTCCGTATGATATTGCGCTTCTGGATATTGATATGGGCGAAACAAATGGAATTGAGCTTGCCAGAAAGTTACGAGCAGAAAATGAAAATATTGTGATTATCTTCATTACAAATTTCATTCAGTATGCTCCAGAGGGATTTGAAGTTCAAGCCTTTCGTTACTTACTAAAAGCAGATCTCTCTGCTAAACTTGATTCCTACTTTGATTCAGCTGTCCAAGAAGTACTTCGACGGAAACAGCTTGTCACAATTTCAATCAACTCTGAAATTATCGATGTACCTGTAAATGACATTCTGTATTTAGAATCTCATCGAAGAATCATTGTTATGCACTTGTTGGACGAAAAACGCCCAGCATACCAATTTTACGGCAACATAACGGAACTATCCGAAAAAATCGAGCCACTCGGTTTCCTTCGTATTCAAAAAAGCTATCTTGTCAATATGCACTATGTCGAAATCTTTCAATACAATAAAGTCCAATTGCGCGGTGGTCTTTGTCTGGCTCCAAGCGAAAAGAATTATAGTGAGCTAAAACAGAAATATTTACATTGGCGAGGTAAAAGTAGATGGATGCTTTGATCAGTTTGGTTTACACAATCATAGATTCAGTCTGCGTATGTCTGTTTTTAGACGCTTTTGCTTCGCACCGTTGGAGGAATCATAGATTTCTTGTCGGTGTAATAGTTCAAACTATTTTAATGTATGCATCCATTGAATTCAGTGTTATTGCCTTAAATCGAAACCAAATCGTCAAAATTCTCTTGATTCTACTATCCTGCTTTATTGTTGCCAGAACTCTATATGAGAATATCTCAGGAAAGTTTTTATTATTTCTTATCGTTGTAGAATATCTCTTGACTTATAGTTTATCTTTTGCAGTCGGAATGCTTGCAACTTCGGTTTGTGGGATGGATGCTCAGACGTTTCAAGCAAACAAGACACTATCGCTAATCTACGGAATCTCTTATTATTCAGCCGAATTATTTATTATTGCGCTATTTCGCAAAATGATGCTTCAGCGTATGGGCAATAGACCCAGAAGCGATGCTCAACATTCGCAGCTGATTCTGTACTTTCTATTTCCATGTGCATCATTTGCAATGCTTGTGATCCTACTTTACGTTACAAGTGGTCACAATATAGAAGAGTTTGTTTCTGCTGGCTGTTGTATTCTCATTTTTATTTCAAACATTGCAATTCTCTTTTTATTGGAGCGAATGGAGTATGCAGCATCGGAAAGAGAACAATTATTGATGCTTAACCAGCAGATTCAGCTACAATCGAAAAACATGACTTCGGCAAGCGAACTTTATTCTGCCCAAAGGAAAAAAGTTCACGATTTCCGGGCGCACCTGAATATCCTAAATCGATTGATGAAGAATCAAGAGTATTCTGCCGCTGAAGAATATCTTGAAAAAATCACCGAACAGCAAACTGATCGGCTATTCCTTGTCAACACACATCATCCCATCTTGGACGCACTTTTCAATACAAAAGCTGCCGAAGCAACTCAAAAGAAGATCAGCATTGATTTTGAAGTGAATGATCTATCAAATCTTCCATTTGATGTCTCCGATATGGTAGTGCTTCTATCAAACCTTTTGGATAATGCCATTGAAGCGTGTCAGCAGTATGATAAGGGCGATAAAGCGATTCATGTCATGGCCGTTGCACAGCAAGACTTTTTTATCTCTGTCCGAAACACATCGGAACCTGTTGTAATTATAAGTGGTTCCATTCCAACGACAAAACCAGAACCGCAGATGCATGGCTTTGGACTTGCGAACATCCGGCTGATTCTCGAAAAATACAGTGGAGAGTATACGATGTTCTATGAAAATGGGTGGTTCCAGTTCACTGCTGATATACCGTTCACTCCGATTTCGTGACAGATTTTATCCATGTTAGTACAAAAGCATGGACGAAATCTTCTATTGTATGTATAGTAACAATAAGATGCAGATGATTTCAATGCATCTATAAGAGTTCGCGTATAATAGTTTGTTTCTTGAAGAAGGGAGTGTGTCAGCATGAAAAAATAGAAGCCAATCCTATTTGCAATTGTGATTCTAATATTGCTTTTATTTATTATTGGTGGAATGCTGGGACTGCTTCCTCAACCGCTTTTCGTCTTGTCATCACAAACCATTCTGGTTATATTGGTCTGCGGCGTTGCATTGATAATCGGACTTCTGCTGAAATTTTTCGACAAGAAGTGAGATGCTTAGGAGTTTCTATGTTGCCATTTTTCAATCAAAAAGAGCTGGTTGTTTGCTCGAATCAATCTCAATACCAAAAATACACATCGCTTTTAGAAAAGGCAGGAATAACCTATCGAACAAAAGCACGCGATTTATCATCACCGTCTCTGTTTTCGATGGGAACCCGTGAAAGAGCCGGAACTGCATTTCAAAAGGTCAACTATCAAACGCTCTATACGATATATGTTCGCAAAGCCGATTACGAACGTGCTGTTCACGTTATTCTTGCTTGATTAAATATGAACACTCCATTCAATTAAGACTATTGTTTATGGTACAATGCCTATGTCAGATTTATTAAAAAAGATAGCGTATTGGGCTTTAGTGCTAACTCTTGTAGTCGCTGAGATTGGCTCCTTTTTCGATTTATTTAATATCAATCCTTGGTGCTATCCTGTTTATGCTGCGTTGCTGATACTATATAATAAATTTTCTTCATACAATCCGATAAGTGAGAATCTAATTTCAAAAATTATTGCAATATGTTTCATTGTTGCAGCAGTAGCTCTTACTATAATAAAAGGACTGGTTGCATAAAGGGGTGAAGAAAGTTTATGGATTGGAACATTGGTTGGGTATTTTGGATTGGCTGTTCGTATTTTCTGACAATCGTAAACTGCTATTTTGTACTTGTCAAAAAGGCAAAATATAATTACATCATCGGAGTGTCTGGGATTGCCTTTTTCTCAGTTGCCTTGCTTGAAGAATTACGAATGTTTTCGCAATGGATTGAAGATGGAGAAGTTGGAATGCTAACCCACGCTCTTCAAAATCTTCCAGTTCAATTTACCATCAGATTTTTAATAGTTGTAGGCATAACAGCACTGTTAATAATAATTGATTTACATCGCACAAAATAGTCCTAATCCAAACCACAGATAGTAACCATTATGGATACGCAATGGAACTTTTACCGTGAAAGTTCGATTGAACTGCGAAAATTAAATATGTTTCCAAAGCCAAATGATCAGCCTCCATACTGATTGTTTGGCTTTTTATTTTCTGAAAAAGGAGCGTGATGCCATGACCCAACCGAAAACCAATCTTGCCTACCTCCGCAGCGAAAAAGCCAAAGCAGAGCAGAAGCTGCGCTCTTGCCAGCACCGGGAGAAAATCCTTGAACGCCAGATGTCGGAACTGAATCGGAGAGAGCGTGTGCATCGTCTTTGCACCCGTGCCGGAATGCTGGAAAGTTTTCTGATCTGTCCGGGAGAATTGACCGACGATCAGGTGATGGAGCTTCTGAAAATCTCGTTCCGTCAACCGGAAGTCGTGCTGGCTCTTGCAAAGATGGTGCATGACGTTCACGAAAAGCAGAACGTTCCGAACCCCCTATGAAATAGGGCGCAATTATACACCGTTCCGGTGAAATTGCGGTCTTGCAGACGGCTCGATGAAATCGAAGCTGGCGTTTGTGCGCCAGCCCGATTCCATCCCAAGGAAAACTGCATTTTCCTTGCGCTGCTTTGCAGCTATCCTTTTGCGGCTCCCGCCTAAGACCGAAGCGCATGGCACTCCGTTCTAAGGCGGCGAGCAAAACCGAATACGATTCCAGACCGTTCATCAAGAGCAATCTTGCTGGGCGGTCTTTTTGTTTGGGGGTGATGCCTATTCCGTGTCCGCATTTCAAAATTACCATCGTCAAACGCAGCCAAGGGCAGTCCGCCGTTGCCGGGGCCGCTTACCAGAGCGGCGAACGGCTGTTCAGTGAGTACGACCAGAAAACGAAATTCTACAACAAGAAGAAAGAGCTTGTCCATGCCGAGATCATGCTGCCGTCCCATGCGCCACCCGGATATGCAGACCGGGCAACTCTTTGGAACGCCGTGGAAGCCGTGGAGAACCAGTGGAACTCCCAGCTTGCCCGGCGCATCGTGCTGGCGTTCCCGGTAGAGGTGCCGAAGGAACAGTATCTTCCCATGCTCAAAGAATTTTGTCTGGAGCAGTTTGTTTCCAAGGGCATGATTGCGGATTTTGCCATCCACGACAAGGGAGATGGAAACCCACACGCCCACATTCTGCTGACGCTCCGGGCAATGGACGAACACGGCAAGTGGTTGCCGAAAGCCCGAAAGGTGTACGACCTTGACGAGAACGGTGAGCGCATCCGGCTTCCCTCCGGCAACTGGAAGTGCCACAAGGAAAACACCGTGGACTGGAACGACCAGAAGTACGCCGAGGTCTGGCGGCACAGCTGGGAAACCATCACCAATCGCTATCTGGAAGCCGCTGGCAGACCAGAACGTGTTGACCTGCGCTCCTTTGAGCGGCAGGGCATCCAGCAGATACCGACCGTGCATCTCGGTCCCGCCGCACACCAGATGGAAAAGCGCGGGGTGGAAACCTTTCTCGGCAATCTGAACCGAGATATTCGAGCCGCCAACAGCCTGATGCAGTCCATCCGCAGTGCAATTCGTGGTCTGCAACACTGGATCGCAGACCTGAACGAAAAGAAGCAGCTTCTTCTGGACGCTCTGGAAAAGGCGAAAGAACCCACGCTGTCCGACCTGCTGGTGGACTACTTCAATCTCCGCAATGAGCAGCGCAGCGATTGGTCTGCCAAGGCAAAACTGAAATGCTCCGTCCGGGACTTTGAGGAAGTCAAACAGGCGGTGGACTATCTGAAAGCCCATTCCCTGAACACCATCGAGGATTTGGACACTGCAATTTCTAACCTGAACCAGACCGCCGCCCCTCTCCGCAAGCAGTTGAAGCAGAACGAAAACCGTATGCGGGCAATCGCCCAGATCAAGGACGCCGCTGCCGTCCATGCCAAGCTGAAGCCCATCCATGATGCCTTTATGAAGAAGAACTTCAAGCTGACCAAGGACGCTTACGCCGCCCAGCACAAGGACGAACTGGACGCATTCAACAAGGCTGTCCGCACCCTGATGAAGCTGAACGGCAGCACAGCGGTGGACTTTTCGGCATTGGATGCCGAATTTTCTGCGCTGCAATCTGGCAGCGCAGAACTGCGTACCAAACTGGAAACCTTGCAGCCGGACATCTCCGCCCTGAAAAATATCCGCAAGTATATCGACATGGTGCTGAATAAGCAGCAGCTTTCCGCACCGGGCGGCAAGACCCCGGAGAAGAAATCAGTGCTGAAACAGCTGGAGCAGCTTCAGCAGAAAAAGTCCAACTACAAAACGATTTCTACCACCCCAAACCGCGAAGA